>DAICZO010000398.1 GCA_027311125.1 Acidobacteriaceae bacterium | reverse complement strand
GGGGGGGGGCTGGTGGGGTTCTGGGCGTAGGAGATTGTGGCTATGGAGATAAGGGCTGCGAGGCCGAGTGGCAAGACTGGACGCATGATGGGTTCTCCTGGTAAGCCGCTGCCGGTGCGAGGGGCGCAGCTCCACGTGTCTTGGACTTAGTATGCGCTTTTTTGGTGAGCGGCGCGAGGTGGGGCAGGAGATCGATTTGAGCTTACCAACTGGAGTAAGAAGTGCCGTCGGAGGCGGTCTGCTGGGCCCCGGAGTGGACATCGTTGATGCCGGATTGGGTCTGGGCGATGCTTTGGAGCGAGTCGTCCTGGGTGGGCATCCAGGTGTCGGTGCGGTCGGTGAAGGGATCCTTAGGCATGGCCTTGAGATAGCCGGCCTGGACGAGATCGTCGAGAGCCTGCGGGGCCTTCTGCTTGTCGACGGTGTAGGAGTCGATAGCGCCACGCATGGTGTGGAGGTCTTCGCGGAGGACGGCCTCCTTGGCGCGGCGGATGTTGTTGGTGTAGGAGGGGATGGCGATCGCGGCGAGCAGACCGATGACAACCATGACGATCATGAGTTCGAGCAGGGTGAAGCCGGACTCTGCGGTGGGAGATATGGGCACAGCTGCGGTGCTGGAGCGGCTGGGGTGCGGCGATGGACGAGATGTGAAGATAGCTACCATGTGGAGTATTTTGTTCCGTCGAGGCCAGTTCCGTTGCTCTTGGAGTGTACGTCGAAGACGTTCTGGCCGCCGAATGAGTCGGAGTCGGGATCGTCCTGATTGGAGCGGAGGCCCCACTCGGCGGTTCCGGTCATGGGATCGATGGGTATGCGGCGGAGGAACTTGACCTTTTTGCCCTGGACGTCAACACCGTTGACGAGGGATTCGAGGTCGGGTGGATAGTTCATGCTGTCGGCCTTGGTCATGAAAGCACCTTTGTCGGCTGCGTCTTTGTAGTGGTCGATGGCATCGCGCATCTGCCAAAGGTCGCGGCGGAGTTCTCGTTCCTTTTCTCGTTTGACCTGAAAGCGGGCGATAGGGAGAGCAGCCGAGGCGAGGATAGCTACTATTGCGACGACGATGATCAGTTCGACCAGAGTAAGGCCGGATTCGTGGTGGGTGGCCACAGGGGAGGCCACGTCCGTATGGTCCGGACGTGGGTCACCCGGTGTGATGGCGCGACGAATCACTTGACATGTACCACGGCCTGCGACCCGGCGGCCGGAAGGTTGGCATGCGTGCTGTTTTGAGCTCCGACCTTGACGAGGTCGAGGTTGGAGTCACCGGCGGCAAGAGCTTTGAAGGTAAGGGTAGCGACATTTCCCTGCCCCGTGACGCCGGCGACGCCGGGTGGACGGGAGCTGGAGATGGTGACGAGACCGTTGCCCTCGTCGCGGTGGACGATGGATACTGCCTGACCATCGCGGCCGAGGAAGTCTCCGGCGTCGACGTTGACCAGCTCGAGGACAGCGGGGTTGAACTGCATCTGGAGCGGGACGGAGTAGACGTCGTGAGCGTTGCCGAGCATGACGGCGACCTGAAAGGTGCTGCCGACGGTCTGGGGGACTGGGGGTGGAACGACGGTGAAGCTGATGGGCAAGCCAGCGGGTGCAGCGGCCTGAGGCTGCGCCGTGGTTACGGGCTGCGCTGGGGTGCCGGGCTGCTGGCCGGGCTGGAG
>DAICZO010000397.1 GCA_027311125.1 Acidobacteriaceae bacterium | reverse complement strand
CAACTCAGCAAATACAAAACCGGCCTCGGCAGACAGCAACTTCCTGCCCGGGCCGGTTCTCCTTCTCGGTGCCCCCGGCGTAGGCAAAGGCACCCAGGCCAAGCTCCTCATGGCTGCTCACGGCATCCCCCAGATCTCCACCGGAGACATACTGCGTGCCAATATCGCCAGCGGCACCCCGCTCGGCAAGACCGCCAAGTCGCTCATGGAGCAGGGCCAGCTCGTCTCAGACGACCTCGTCAATCAGATGGTCGCCGACCGCCTCGCCCAGCCCGATACCCACCGTGGCTACATCCTCGACGGCTTTCCCCGTACCATCAATCAGGCCGAGTGGCTCGCCCAGCACCTCGCCGCCACGCCGCAGACCCTGCCCGTCGTCGCTATCAGCATCGTCGTCAGCTACGACCACCTGTTGCACCGCATCACCGGCCGCCGCATCTCGCCCGCCGGACGCATCTACAACATCTACTCCAATCCCCCCGCAACCTCCGGCCTCTGCGACGTCGATGGCTCCGTGCTCGTCCAGCGCCCCGACGACTCCGAAGCCGTCTTCACCGAGCGCATGAAGACCTTCGACACCCAGACCGCTCCCGTCGTGGAACACTATCGCAAGCTCGGTCGCTTTCAGGAAGTCAACGGCGACCAGCCCGTCGATCAGGTCACCGCCGCCATCAACGCAGCGCTCCTTCACCTTCGTCAAGCCTGACGCGCCCCGGAACCGTCCAAACCTTATGGCTATCCTCATCAAAACCGCTGCCGAGATCGAAAAGATGCGCATCTCCGGCGCTGTCCTCCGCAAGGTCCACAACGCCATCGCGCCCCATGTCGTCCCCGGTGCCTCCACCATGGACCTCGAGCGCATCGCCGTCGCCAAGATCGCCGAGCTGCACGCCGTCGCCGCCTTCAAGGGCTACCACGGCTATCCCTCCGCGCTCTGCACCTCCATCAACAACGAGGTCGTCCACGGCATGCCCAGCGAAAAACGCATCCTCAAAGAGGGCGACATCCTCTCCATCGACTGCGGCTGCATCGTCGACGGCTTCTACTCCGACGCCGCCGTCACCTACCCTGTAGGCAAGGTCAGCGAACCCACCCAGAAGCTCCTCACCGTCACCCTCGCCTCCCTCGAAGCTGCCATCCTCCAGTGCCAGGTCGGCGGACGCCTCGGCGACATCTCCCACGCCGTCCAGCAGATCTGCGAGGCCCAGGGCTTTGGCGTCGTCCGCGAGTTCGTCGGCCACGGCATCGGCCGCTCCATGCACGAAGACCCCCAGGTCCCCAACTTCGGCCCCGCCGGCAAAGGCCCCCGCCTCAAAGCAGGAATGGTCCTCGCCATCGAGCCTATGATCAACGCCGGCAAGCCCGAAGTCCGTGTCCTCCCCGACGGCTGGACCGCCGTCACCGTCGACGGAAGCTACAGCGCGCACTTCGAGCAGACTGTCGCCATCACAAAAGATGGCCCCCAGGTCCTCACCCGCTAGGAAATTGGCGGAAAAAGGGTTATCATGAAATGTACTCTGTATGTCGTACGTACAGAGCCATGTAGGTAGCAGTATGGAAACCCGGGGCTACGCCTCGATCGTTCCAAAGGAGATCGTTTGTCGAAGGAAGATGCAATTGAAGTCATGGCGGTGGTCGTAGAGACCCTGCCAAATGCGATGTTCAAGGTCGAGCTTGAGAACAAGCATCAGGCCCTTGCGCACGTATCCGGTCGTATGCGTAAAAACTTCATCCGTATCCTCCCCGGCGACCGCGTCGCGATTGAGCTCAGCCCGTACGATCTCAACCGCGGCCGCATTGTCTACCGCTACAAGTAGACAACATAAGCCACTAGCCTTTCGCTAATTGCTTGCAACCCAGTTCCACCAGCCTCGTCGGCCAGCCTTCAGCGAATAGCGGATGGCGACAAGTCAACGGCTGCTTTTAGGAGTGTTTCAATGAAGGTTCGTGCATCAGTAAAGAAGATCTGCGACAAGTGCAAGGTCATCCACCGCCGTGGCGTCGTTCGCGTCATCTGCGAGAACGCCAAGCACAAGCAGCGCCAGGGCTAACTCAGCCCTTGTGTCACCTGCGGCCCCGCCGGGCTAGTTAGCCGAAGTCAAGGCTTGCGTTGAACCCGTCGGAATCATCCGCTCAACCCTCACCCCGCTCCGTGGCGAAGCTACTCGAGCCCAACCGAAAAGGAACCCCATGGCACGTATTGCTGGAGTCGATGTCCCTAACAACAAACAGGCGCGCATCGGTCTCACCTACATCTTTGGTATCGGCGACTCTCGCGCCGCCAAAATCCTCGCGAAGGCTGAAGTCGATCCCCTCGCGAAGGTCGGCACGCTCGATGAAGACGCTCTCAACCGCATCCGTCAGGTCATTGAAGCCGAAGGCCAGATCGAAGGCGATCTCCGCAAGGACATCTCCCTCAACATCAAGCGCCTCATCGAAATTCAGTCCTACCGTGGCCTCCGTCACCGCCGCAGCCTCCCGGTTAGCGGTCAGCGCACCCACACCAACGCTCGCACCCGCAAAGGCCCACGCAAGGGAACCGTTGCCGGTAAGAAGAAAGCGACCAAATAAGCCATGGCAAAGACTCAGAACACCAAGGGCGCAGCAAAGCCCGGCAAGAATAAGAAGTTCAAGAAGCGCGAGCGCAAGAACGTTCCATTTGGTCTCGTCTTCATCCAGGCTTCCTTCAACAACACCATCGTCACCATCACCGACCAGACGGGCAACACTCTCTCCTGGAAATCGTCCGGCTCGCTCGGCTTCCGCGGCTCCCGCAAGGGCACCCCGTTCGCCGCGCAGCAGGCCGCTGTCGGTGCTGCCAACGCAGCCCGCGACCACGGCGTCCGTTCCGTCGATGTCCGCGTATCCGGTCCCGGATCCGGTCGTGAGTCCGCCATCCGCGCCCTCGCCACCACCGGTATCGAGGTTCGCAGCATCCGCGACGTCACGCCTATGCCGCACAACGGCTGCCGTCCGCCCAAGCGCCGCCGCGTATAACATTTCACCCTTCAGGATGCCCCATGTCCCGCACCTCGGACATGGGGCCTCTCTCGAGTTCAACCACCACCGGATCGCGATGAAGCGCACCAGCGTGTAAAGCGATCGTCACCCGAAGTCAGGAGCAATACCATGGCACGTTACACCGGACCCGTCTGCCGCCTCTGCCGCCGCGACGGTACCAAACTCTTCCTCAAGGGAGCCAAGTGCTTCTCCGAGAAATGCCCCGTTGAGAAGCGCAACTTCCCCCCAGGCCAGCACGGCCAGTCCAAGAAGGTCAAGAAGGTCGTAGGCTACGGTCTCCAACTGCGCGAAAAGCAGAAGGCCAAGCGCATCTACTTCACCCTCGAAACCCAGTTCCGCGCCTACTACCAGAAGGCCTCCAATCGCACCGGTGTCACCGGCGAACTCCTGCTCCAGCAGCTTGAGACCCGCCTCGACAACGTCGCCTATCGCCTCGGTTTCGCCATGAGCCGCCGCCAGGCCCGCCAGGTCGTCCGTCACGGACACCTCCAGGTCAACGGCCGCAAGGTCAACATCCCCTCCTTCCAGTGCAAGGTCGGCGATGAGATCTCCATCCGCGAAGGCTCCAAGGCTCTGGTCATCCTCGAAGAGTCCAAAAACTTTGCCGCCGGTCAGCGCTCCGTGCCCTGGCTCGATATCAACCGCGACAACCTCTCCGGCAAGCTCGTCGCTCTGCCGAAGCGCGAAGATATCCAGCTCCCGGTCAACGAGCAGCTCATCGTCGAACTCTACAGCAAGTAACTGTAGTAGTTACAAAACATCGGGTGCCCCACGTCCGCACCGTCGGACGTGGGTCTTTCCCGCTCTGGCCCTCCAGCCAGTCAAAACGTACCACCCACAACCTGACCCGCAACCGCACCACCCGCCAGTCCGCAGAATGCATCGCGGCTAGGACGGATAAAGGAGAAACACATGCTTTGGAGAGGTTTTCAAAAGCCCAAGCGTCTCGCAGTCGATACCGAAACACTCACCGAAAAGTACGGCAAGTTCTCCGCGCAGCCCTTTGAGCGCGGCTTCGGTACCACCATCGGCAACGCCCTCCGCCGCACTCTGCTCTCGTCCATCGAAGGCGCAGCCGTAACCGCTGTCCGCATCGAAGGCGTACTGCACGAGTTCCAGTCCATCACCGGCATCGTCGAAGATGCGACCGATATCATCCTCAACCTCAAGCAGATCCCCTTCAAGCTCGCAGGCGACGGCCCCAAGGCCCTCTACCTCCGCGCCGACCAGGCGGGCGTCATCACCTCTGGCATGATCGAAGCCGATGGCGACGTCGAGATCCTCGATAAGGACGTCTACATCTGCACCGTCTCCGAAGGTGGCAAGATCGACATGGAGATGCGCCTCAAGCGCGGTCGCGGATACATCTCCGCAGACAAGAACTTCGACGCCGACCTCGGCCTCGGCTTCATCCCCGTCGACTCCGTCCACTCCCCCGTCCGCAAGGTCAACTACCTCGTTGAGGCTGCACGTCTCGGTCAGATTACCGACTACGACAAGCTCACTATCGAGATCTGGACCAACGGAACCATCCTCCCCGCCGATGCGCTCGGCCTCTCCGCCAAGCTCCTCAAAGACCACATGACTATCTTCATCAACTTCGAAGAAGAGATGGAAGCCGGTCACGACGGTCTGCACGACGGCCCCGCACTGCGCAACGAGAACCTCAACCGCTCGGTCGAAGAGCTTGAACTCTCCGTTCGCAGCTACAACTGCCTCAAGAATGCCAATATCGCCACCATCGGCGAACTCATCCAGAAGACCGAAGCCGAAATGCTCAAGACCAAGAACTTCGGCCGCAAGTCCCTGAACGAGATCAAAGAGATTTTGGCCCAGATGGGCTTCTCTCTCGGCATGAAGATCGACGAGAACGGCAACCCCGTCCCAGGACCCACCTCGGTCCTGCCGGCTGCCACCCTCGCCGCCAGCTTCGGCAACTTCGACGACGAAGACGAGGACGAAGAGGACGACGAAGATCTCGACCTCATCCCCTCCAACGAGCCGGAAAACTTCTAACCGCAGTGCAACCAGCAGGAGCAGGGAAGTGAACCTCACTTCCCGCTCCTCGCTTCCTCTGCAATCACAGCAAGCCGATCAACGGTCAATAGACCGGATCGAAGGAGATTACCAATGCGTCACCGTAATGCAGGATTCAAGTTAGGCAGAAACACCAGCCACCGCCGCGCCATGCTCCGCAACCTCGTCACCTCCGTCATCCTTATGGACCGCGTCGAGACCACCATCACCAAGTGCAAGGCCACTCGGCCCCTCATCGAGAAGATGATCACCCTCGGCAAGCGCGGTACCGTCCACGCCCGTCGCCAGGCTGCTGCCTATCTCATGACGCCTGATTCGGTCGATCGCCTCTTCAACACCGTGGCTCCCCGCTACGCCACCCGCAACGGCGGTTACCTCCGCATCACGCGCACCGGAGCCCGCAAGGGTGACGCCGCTGAGATGGCCTTCATCGAGCTCCTCGGAGCCGAGCAGGAACTCAACGAGAAGGCCCAGAAGCGCGCCGAAGCCCGCACCAAGAAGCGCGAAGAGCTCCAGAAGCAGATGGAAGAGCAGAACCCCGGCGAAGCCCCTGGCTCCGAGGCGTAAACCTCTCTCCACTTCCAGACACAAAAAAGGCACGGCGCAAGCCGTGCCTTTTCTTTGCCTTCCACTAAGCCTTACGTCTGCACTTGCCCACCGTGCAGCATCACCCGATTCTTCCCCGCACGCTTGGCCGCGTACAAGGCTTCATCTGCCAGTGCCACCAGCTGATACCCGTTCACCAGCGACTCATTCATCGCCGCCATCCCAATGCTCACCGTCACCCGCTCGTTGTCCCACGGCTCCGCGGCGACCTTCTCCATCACGCGCCGCGCCAGCCCCAGCGCCCCATCTTCGCCGCTCTCTGGCAGCAGCACCACAAACTCTTCTCCGCCATAACGTGCCGGCAGGTCCGGCAGCCGCACCGTGGTCCGCAACAGCGCACCCAGCCGCCGCAATACATCGTCTCCAGCCGCATGGCCAAACCGGTCATTGATCGATTTGAAGTTGTCGACATCCAGCAACAGCACCGACAGCTCCCGCCGCCGCCGCCGTGCCATCGAGAACTCCAGCACCATCCGCTCCTCGAACGCTCTGCGATTCCGCAATCCGGTCAGCTCATCCGTCCCCGCCAGCTTCCGCAGTTGCTCGTTGGCCTCTTCCAGCTCACGATGGTACCGGGTCAGCTCACCCTTTCGCGCCACCTCTTCCGACACGTCCACTGCCACCCCGGCCAGCAGAATATTTCCCGCCGAGTCGTAGCAGGGAAACTTGAACGACCGCCACGTGGAACTCGTGCCATCGGCAGACCGAATCCGTTCTTCCGTCTCCACGATCTTCCCTCCGGCCATCACTTCCAGATCGTGCGACCGGCCCGACCGCGATAGATTCGGCGACCACAGCCGCTCATCGGTCCGTCCCAGCCAGGCCTGTTCCCCAATCCCAAACCGCTTCGCAAAACTCTTGTTATAGAAAAGCAGCCGTCCCGCGGCGTCCTTGATGTAACTCAAAAAAGGACTCGCATTCATGAAAGCGCGAAATAGCTCCTCGCTCGCATGCAGCCCCGCCGCCGCTCGCTCTCGGTCCTTCAACGCCTCTTCCAGCGCCATCCGTTGCGCCCGCAGCTCCAGCCGCGCACTCGCCTGACGACCCAGCACCCGCAGTGCATTCTCCTGCTGCGGTGTCAGCATCCGCGGCTGCGTATCCATCACGCACAGCGTCCCAACCGGATGCCCCTCCGCCGTATGCATCGGCATCCCGGCAAAAAAACGAATCGGCGGCTCCGCCACCACCAGTGGATTCGTAGAAAACCTGCGGTCGCTGTTCGTGTCCTGCACCACCAGCAACTCGTTTTGACGGATCGCATACGCGCAGAAAGCAATCTCCCGCGGCGTCTCCTGCAGCTTGAAGCCATCCGACACCCGGAACCACTGCCGACGGTCATCCAGCAGCGTCAACAACCCAACCGGCATCCCACAGATGGACGCAGCCAGTTGAACAATCTCATCACACTCCGCCTCAGGCACCGGATCAAGAGCTTCGCTGCCCCACTCCGACCTCAGCTTTGCATCTTCGCTATCAACTCGCCGTAAACTCATCTGCCACCATCGTGTCGTGACTCAGAATAACCTTCCCGCCGCTATCAATCCATAAGATTCAGCAGCACGGAAGTAGCCCTTTCGGGTGATAGGCCCAGACTCTCTCCAACCTGTGTTTTCTTCAGCTTGCACCGCCAGCCCAGCGTCAGCCCTCAACTCCAGGCCACCGCACCACCTTTGCCACACAAATCTCCACAAGCTGCACCACAAACGCCACACTGCCAACGACAGCTCTAGTGCTTGATCAGCCACATAATCCAGCTAGCCGCAATCGTCCCGCCCACAAACAAAGCAAAGCAAAACGCCCCAAAACGAATCATCATCTTGGGCTCAGATCGCTGCGTAATCCCGAAAACTACCGAGGTAAACAGGGCAAACAACACCACCGCACTAAAATGCGTAATCGTCACGAAACCTTCCTCCCCGTAGCCAGAGAGTGCGCATCCACCGCCGCAATCACGTTCAAAAGCCCCGCCACCACCATAAACTTCGTCCCATAATCCGCAATCGCAATCTGCACGCTACCCTGTCCCATGTCGAAAATCCGTGCGATCCCATACAGCAGACCATTCCCCAGATCACCCGCAAAGTTCAAAATATCCAGCAAATCGCCAGTATTGGGCGAGTAGATCTTCCCCTTCAACGCCAGCCCAATCAGAAACATCGACACGATCGACACCAGCAGCAGCGATCCCCGCACCCACTTCCGCAGCAGCAAATGCCCCGCTCCCGGAACCAACCAGCCAGCGATCAGGATCACCGTCGGCGAAAAAATACTCTTTCCGGCAGTCCGCGCCGGCGCGTATACATTGGTCGTCATCTCACCTCCGATGATAGCTGAAAACCCATCCGGATTCCCTCAGATACGCACCAGCTCGCGCTGCATCCTTCCCGTCACCTCGGCCTTGCCTCTCCGCGTCATCATATTCACTTCGTTCCGCACCCCAAACTCTCCCGTGAAATACACCCCCGGCTCCACTGAAAAACACGTATTGGGCAGTATCAGCCGCTCGTCATGCGTCTCCAGATTGTCCAGATGCGCACCGCTCCCATGCAGCTCCGTCGCAATGTTATGCCCGGTTCTGTGCGTAAAGTAAGCCCCAAACCCCGCCGCGGTGATCACTGCCCGCGAAGCGTCATCGGCCTCCCAGCCAGCAATCGGCCGCCCTGCGGCAAACGCGTCCTGCACCACCGCAATCGCAGCGTCCCGCGCATTCCGCACCGTCTCGAACACCAGTTGCTCCCGCTCCGTCGGCTCGCGATCCACCACACCTGTCCAGGTAATGTCGTACCACACCGCCTCCGGACGTCCCGCCAGCTTCGCCCATATATCGATCAGCACAAAGTCGCCGCGCCGGATCATCCGCGAACTCTCTCGGCTCGGCTCATAGTGCGAGTCCGCCGAGTTTGGCCCTACGCTGACATTCGGCCCATGCTCCGTCACCATCCCCGCCTGCTCAATCGCCCGTTGCAGATACTCCACCATGCTGTACTCATCGGCTCCGCCACCACCCCCGCGAACCCGCCGTCCCATCTCCTGCCAGCCCGCCGCAAGAATCGCATCCAGCCGCTCCTGAGCCTCATAGTGCGTCGCCATCTGCGCTTCGGTCAGCACCGCCTCAAACTGGCTCACCAGGTCCGCAGAACTCACAATCTCCTTGCCCATCCCCCGCAGCACTTCCACCGTGCCTGCATCCACCATGGAGACATACATAATCGCGTTCCGTGGCGAGTACTGCATCGCCACCCGCGTAGCCCCTTGCAACAGTGTCTCCAGCTTGCTCTCCAACTCCTGCCACGACGAGTACTCCGTCTTCACCCCCGGCAGGGAATCGAGCCGGCCCGACTCAATCCGATGCACCAACTTCCGCGGCTCTCCCTCCACCGGCACAAAGTAGTACCATCGCCGCGTCACATGCCCATCCGCGGGCAGCCCCAATATGCGCAAACCGAGTGGATCGCGATTGTGGTGATCATAAAAAAGCCAGCCGTCCAGATGCTGGTCGCGAAGGGCAACTTGAATAGCGTTCAGATCCATTCCGCCATGGTATCGCTTCCAGCCCGGCAATTCACCTCTCCCCACTTCACCTTATAAAAGTCGAGGCCAGGGAGTCTCCCTGGCCTCGGTTAAACATCCGTTC
>DAICZO010000392.1 GCA_027311125.1 Acidobacteriaceae bacterium | reverse complement strand
TGGGGTGAGTTTGCGGAGAACGTGCGGCGGGCGCGGGTGGGCGCACAGCAGCCTACGGGAATGCGTTGGCTGGGGGTGCTGGGGATGTTGGCGCTGGTGATGTTGTTTGGGTGGGTGGTGTGGACGTTTGTGGTGCATCCTCGACTGGATGCGACCAGCCATGCGAATTGGCAGGGTGGACGAGCGGCGGCCGACGCAGGTCGTTAGCGGCAGGCTGAGCTGGGTGCACTGATTGGGCAGGAAAGAGCCGGTGGTGGCTTGCTCCATTCCATGCTGAATATCGCCGTTGCGTGTTGGATACATGCAGGTGGCTGCGTGACTTTGCCCCTGATGGTGCAGGCAGGTAAAATAGAGGGGTTGCAAACTGCATTGGCTAAGTGTCTGTGCAGGGACTTATAGAGGAGCTGTTTTGGCAAAGCGCGACCGATTTCTGTTTACCAGTGAGTCAGTAACCGAAGGGCATCCGGACAAGATTGCGGATCAAATCTCCGACGCGATTCTGGATGCGTGCCTAGAGCAGGACCCTTTTAGCCGTGTGGCATGCGAGACGTTGACGTGCACGGGCATGGTTTTGATTGCAGGCGAGATCACGACGAAGGCCTATGTGGACTTCCAGAACGTGGTTCGGGGTACTGTGGCCGCGATTGGCTACGACAACGCGCTGTATGGCTTCGATTCGAACACCTGCGCGGTGATCTCTACGATCAACAAGCAGTCGGGCGATATCGCCATGGGCGTGGATACGGGCGGCGCAGGCGACCAGGGGATGATGTTCGGGTATGCGACGAACGAGACTCCCGAGCTGATGCCAACACCGATCTCGTTTGCTCACCGGCTGGCGCAGCGGCTGAGCGAAGTGCGCAAGACGGGCTTGATGTCTTACCTGCGGCCGGATGGCAAGAGCCAGGTTACGGTCGAGTATGACTCGAACAATAAGCCGGTGCGTGTCGATGCCGTCGTGATCTCAACGCAGCATGCGGAGACGGTTGGGAATGAAGAGTTACGCGCGGACATCCTGAAGCATGTGATTCAGCATGTGATTCCAGCGTCGCTGCTGGACCAGGACACCAAGTACCACATCAATCCGACGGGTCGTTTTGTGGTGGGTGGACCGATGGGCGATACGGGCCTGACCGGGCGGAAGATTATTGTGGACACGTACGGCGGCATGGGTCGTCATGGTGGCGGCGCGTTTAGCGGCAAGGATGCGACCAAGGTGGATCGCTCGGCTGCTTACATGGCGCGATATGTGGCGAAGAAGATCGTCGCTGCCGGGCTGGCGGACCGTTGCGAGGTGCAGTTGGCCTATGCGATCGGAGTGGCTGAGCCTGTGAGCGTGCTGGTCGAGACGTTTGGTACGGGCAAGGTGGACGAGAGCAAGCTGGAAGAGCTGGTGCGGAAGAACTTCTCGCTGACGCCGAAGGGCATTATCGAGAGCCTCGACCTGCGCAAGCCAATCTTCAAGGCCACTGCCGCTTACGGTCACTTTGGCCGAAAGGGCGAGGGCTTTACGTGGGAAGCGACCGACAAGGCAGCAGCCCTAGCGGAGCAGGCTGGCGTGAAAGAGCTGGCTGCACAGTAGATTCCAGCGATCGAAGATGGTGTTTGGAGAAAGGGCGGGCCTGATGGCTCGCCCTTTCTGCTGGACGGTGGGGGCGGTCGGGTTACACTCACGGCTTAGGAACTTTTCGCATCGTAGCAAGAAGACCTTATACGAGGCCGGGGATAGGTATGCTGATACGTTCCGAGTTTGATATTCAGTTTGAGTTGCCGCAGACGCTGCCGATGGTGGCTTTGCTGCGGCTGTATCCATCGCTGGATCCGCTGGTGCGGGCGCCGGAGGAGTTACTGATTGAGCAGTTGGGCGCGGATGAGCCGACGGTGATTGAGACCGAAGAGTACGTGGATGCGTTTGGGAATCGGTGCAGCCGGTTTGTGGCTCCGCAGGGGGCGATACGGGTGAGCGGACGGAGCCTGGTGGAGAACGACGAGTTGCCGGACGTGATCTGTACGGAGGCTACGCAACACGCGGTGGAGGAGTTGCCGCCGGAGACGCTACAGTTTTTGCTGAGTAGCCGGTACTGCCAAGTGGACCAGTTGTCGCAGGGGGCGGGGGATTTGTTTGGGCATACGACGCCGGGGTGGGCGCGGGCGGTGTGGATTCGGGACTGGGTGCATAACCATGTGCGGTTCGACTATGCGACGGCGCGGCCTACGAAGACGGCTCTGGATGTGTTTACGGAGCGGGTGGGGGTTTGCCGGGACTATCAGCATCTGGCGGTGACGATGACACGGGCGATGAATATTCCGGCACGGTATGTGACGGGGTATCTGGGGGACATTCGCAGGCCGTATAGCGGGGCCGGCGACTTTAGCGCGTGGTACGAGGTGTTTTTGAGCGGGCGGTGGTGGACGATGGATGCTCGACACAACACGCCGCAGTATGGACGGGTGCTGATGGCAGTCGGACGGGATGCGACGGATGTGGCGATCACGACCAGCTTTGGGGTGGCGAATGTGACGAATTTCTATGTGGCCAGCTACGAGGTGGATGAGCGGGGCGAGACGGTTCCGCTGGTAGGTGGCGGGGTAAGGGACGAGAAGTGGGTGCGTCCGGTTTAGGGTTACCCCCCCCACCCCCGTCAAACTTGGTCAAAGTCTTCGAACGATGTGGGTTAGGTCCGGACCTGATGGTGCATGGGGCCGGTGCTGGCAACCAGACAGAGCCAATTTTAATGATGTTAGTGCTGAGGCGGTATAGGGGCTTGTCAAGCTTCGGGATATCCTACGTCCGGAAAAGGGAGGATGTATGGGTAATGTCTATGCCAAGGATTGTCAGTCGACGGTTATTCCCGGGCTTCGCTATCGCAATGCAAAGGTGATGATCGAATGGCTATGCGATGCATTCGGGTTTGAGAAGCAGGCGGTTCATATGGGTCCTGGGGATGTGGTGATGCATGCGCAATTGACGTTTG
>DAICZO010000391.1 GCA_027311125.1 Acidobacteriaceae bacterium | reverse complement strand
AAACCCACCCCCTGACACCCCCCACTCGTCACTCCTCCATCAGTTCAGCCAGCCTCTGTCTGCAATCCAGGGAAGAATGTCGCCTTGCCCACGGTAAAATTAACCCAAAATTGTCGATGCCATACCAATCCCGGCACATGTGCCTCGACCAACGCAATCGATCATTGACACTCATCTTCCAACCGGACTACTTTCGAAGCGTCAGTCAGACGGGTTACAATCCGATCTATATTGCAATATCACTCTGTAAAACAAGGTTAACTTTACCTTTCAGGGTGCTCTATCAGCTCAGGGACCCGGTACTTTCAGGCAGAAGAGACGTAAATGGGGACACACACTTCCGAACAATCAACGCCGTCCAGCTCATTCGATGGCGTTTACTCCCCGCATACGCCGGACTTTGCGGAAGAGCGTTCGGAACTAAACCGTGTCCTCCAGCACGAAGAGCTAAGCCGCTCCGTCAGTCTCGTGCGCTTTCTTAACTTCATCTGCCAGAAGTACTTCGAAGACCGTACCTCCGAAATCCGCGAGCACTCGATCGCGGTCGAGGCCCTTGGCCGCAAGGAGTCCACCTTCGACTCCCAGGTCGACCCTATAGTCAGGGTTACCGCTCGCACCCTGCGTAAAAAACTACGCGAATACTACGATCACGACGGTCGCAACAATCCAATGGAGATTGTCATTCCATTGGGCCGCTATATCCCCCAATTTGTCTCTCGTACCCAGCACCACACCGATCTTCCCGATCTCCCCGCGCCCTCCGATACCCTCTCGGACGCTGACGAGGATGTCGTCACGCTGGAAGCATCCTCCACCCCTGTCGCCCCTGTAGCCACCCTCCCTGCACCGACCATCCCTTCGGCAAAGCCTTATCTCACCACGCTTTGGGTACTGGCTGCAGCCCTGCTCGTTCTCCCACTCGTCTTCCTGGCAGGCCTGCTCTTCGGTCGACACGGAGTCGTTGCCACCAACTCCCCCACCGGTGCCCTCCAATGGGGCTCGCCGGTCTGGGCAGATGAGTTCGACGGCAACGCCGCACAGATTCCCGATCCGTCCAAATGGACCTTTGACCTCGGTAGCCAGAACAGTTGGGGAAATCACGAACTCGAGACCTACTGCTCTCCCGGTCCGGTCATCACCAAGGGCTGCGATCCCCTCCACCCTAACGCCTTCCTCGACGGCTCCGGCCACCTCGTACTCCAGGCCCTCAGAAATGCCGACGGAAACTGGACCTCGGCTCGCATCACCACCCGCGGACTCAAAACCTTTCAGTATGGCCGTATCGAAGCCAGAATGAAGATGCCAGTCGGCGCAGGTCTCTGGCCCGCATTCTGGATGTTAGGCGCCAATATGAACTCCGTCGGCTGGCCTGCCGCAGGTACAGTCGACATCGCGGAAAACGTAGGCCTCACCTCTCGCAACAATGGTCTCGGACCCGGCATGATCCGTGCCTCCCTCCACGGTCCCGGCTACTCCGGCGGCAACAGCCTCCGGCGAGACTTTCAGCTCCCCAACGGAGCACACATCAACGACGGCAGCTTCCATACCTACGGAATCATCTGGTCGCCCGGCATGATCCAGTTCTACGTCGACGATCCAGCCAACATCTTCTTCGTTCAGAACGTAAGCAATCTCCCCGAGGGCGGCGAATGGGTCTTTGATCGTCCCTTCTACCTGGTCATGAACCTCGCCGTCGGCGGAGACTGGGCCGGAGACCCCGATAACTCCACCCCCAGCCCATCCCAGATCCTCGTCGATTATGTACGCGTCTACCAACTAACCACCGCCGCCCCCTCGCTCCAGTGGCAGCCCATCTCAGTCAAGTCCGGCGGAATGGCCAGCAGCCCTATCCATCTTCAGGGACAAAAAGGCTCCGGACGGGTCTATCTCTCCTGCTCCACCGAACCCGCCACCGTCGGCTGCGTCCTCGACTCCTCCACCGTCGACTTCACCAACACCGCCTCCCGAGACGACACCGTCACCCTCTCCACCGACACCGCCTCACACGAGGGCAGCGTCGTGGCCAAACCCGGTATCTATAAACTCACTCTCACCGCAACCACCATCAGCGGCGACCGCTCCCAGCTCACCGTCCCCTTTGAGGTCACCGACGCTCACTAGCCATCTCCCGCTCGCTGGCTTCATCGGTCTCCACCTCTCCCCCCCCCGCACCTCCCCTGTTTACCTGCCACGTCAGTTAATACCCT
>DAICZO010000380.1 GCA_027311125.1 Acidobacteriaceae bacterium | reverse complement strand
GGGGTGCGGGTTTGGGCTCGGATGGCATTACTGAAATAAGCGTAACTCAGGGAGCGGTGGGGACGGTGGGATGACGGTGTTCATACCACTGTCGAGCTCCTATCCACCTCATACGGGCTAGGGAGATGGTTCGGATAGGTCAATTTTTAGATAAAGCAGCGAACATCTAGTCGCACTTTCGGGTTTGACCGTTACGGCGCTGAAGCGGGTGACCGATCAAGCGGGAGTTTTCGAGCTTATGTTATTGCACCGTGACAGAGTACGGGGTGGAGTGGGTGGTGGTTCCTGCAGTTGCGGTGATCGTCAATGTGTAGGTTCCAGGGGCGGTGGTCTGAGTGGACGAGGAGGAAGATTTGCCGCTGCAACCGGTGGCAGCAATCAGCGCAGCCAGGCAGACGAGCGAGAGCAGATTGAGGGGGATTCGGCTGTGTTTGTCATGATCTGTGTTCCGAGCTGAGTCAACTCTACGGTTGAAAGCAAGCATTCCTAAAAAGCTGAAGGGGAGAATCCCGACGATCGCAAGTAGACTCCCGCTGCGCTCACGATTGAGCGGATCTGAGTGAAGTGCGGCGGCAGTGATACTGGTCTGGAAGGTCACGGTGGCAGTGACAGGAGCGGTGGTGGGAGTGACAGACGACGGCGAGACGGTGCAGGAGGAGTTGGCGGGTGCTCGCGTGCAACTTAGGGCAACGGCGGACGAGAAGCCTCCGGTGGGGGTAACGGTAACGACGGTGGTGGCGGGGCTGCCGTGAGTGACGGTACTGGAGGTCTGGGATAAGGCGAGGGTAAAGTCGCTTGGTGCCGGAGCTGAGACAGTCTCGGTTAGCGCGGATGAGACGGAGGCAGCGAAGGTTGGGTTTCCGGTCGTGGTTCCTGCATAGGACGCGGTGATGGTATGGGTACCGAGGCTGAGCGATGTGGTGGTGTAGGTGGCCTTGCCGGTGGAGTCCAGCGAGAGGACTGCGAGTGCGGCGGTTCCGTCCGTGAATGTGACGGGGCCGGTGGGGATTACGGTTCCGGACGCTGCGGTGACGGTGGCGGTGAAGGTGACACTAGTTCCGGTGGCGATGGAGTTGGCAGAAGCGGAGAGCGATGTGGAGGTTGTGATGACCACTGGCGCGGTAATGGTGAGCGATACGGCAGCGGAGGTGCTGGTGCTGAAGTTGGTGTCTCCTGCATAGGTGGCCGTGATGCTGTGGGTGCCGGTGGTCAGTGCAGAGGTGGTCAGGGTGGCCTGGTTCGAGGCGTTTACGGTTCCAGTACCGAGGGTGGTGGTTCCGTCGAGGAAGGTGACGGTTCCGGTGGGGACGGTGGTTCCGGAGGCCGGAGTGACCGTGGCGGTAAGGGTGACCGTAGCACCGAGCGCTGCGGGATTGGGTGAGGCGCTGACGGCTGTGGTGGTAGCGGTAAGAACAGGAACAACGGCAACTCCGTAGGAGTTGAGGAGAACGGTATTGCCGACGAGGAGGTCGGGTTTGCCGTCTTTGTTGAGGTCGACGGCAGTGGCTGCACCGCTTACGTAGAGGTTGATGAGGTCTTTGGGATAAATCGTGGAGCCATTGGGGACCGAGGAGAAGGCGCCAGTGCCTTTGCCATAGAAGATGCCGCTGAAGGAGTTGCCGGCGAGAAGCGCGAGGTCGATATTGCCGTCACCGTTGAAGTCGGCAGCGGCGAGGCTGGAGCTACGTATGGTGTCTCCTCCGGTCAGGTTGACAGTCGGGAGGAGGGTGAAGGTGCCGTCACCGTTGCCGAGGGCAAGATTGAGCTGCGCCTGGCTGGAGGGGGTCTCCGAAAGGAAGGCCAGGTCGAGTTTGCCATCGTTGTTGAGGTCCGCGATGACGGGAATGCCGTATTGATTAGCACTTACAAGCGCAGTGGGTGTCTTGAAGGTACCATCGCCGTTGCCGAGGTAAACCTGGAGTTGGCTGACGGTGCCGGTGGCAACGGTGAAGGTGGTGTTGTGGACGAGGAGGGCGGGATTGCCATCTCCGTTGAGATCGGCAGTAGCAAGGACGGTCGGCGGACTGGTGGTGGTGGGAGCTGTGGTGCTGGAGTAGTCGGAGGTGAGTATGGGCGTGGTGCTGAAGGTGGCGTCCCCATTCCCGGTCAGGATGACGAAACCCTGCTGATAGGGATTGACTCCAGCTCCGCCTGCAAGGTCGTTGTAGGCGAATAGCAGGTCGGCTTTACCGTCTTTGTTGAAGTCTGCGATGTGGAGGCCAGAGACGGTGAGGGTGTTGTCGAAGCCGGAGGCGGCAGCGATCTGGGGGAAAGGATGAGGAACTGGAGTCTGGAAGGTTCCGTCGCCGTTGGAGAGGGCGGTAAAGTAGACGGGGTAGGGGTAGGTAATTGCAAAGCCGCTGCCGGGGCTGGCGCTAAGCCCGGTGCTGACGAAGACCAGGTCGGCCTTGCCGTCGCCGTTGATGTCGGCTAGCGCGTAGCCGGAGAGTGTGGCGCTCGCAACGCTGACACCCGTGAAGTTATAGCCATTGAGAGTGAAGTTGGCTGGCGATGGGATTGTGGACGCGGAGGTGAAGGTTCCCTGGCCGGTTCCGAGCTGCACCGTGAAGGTCGCAAGGGGGGTATTGGCTGAACTTGTGGCTGCGCTGACGAGGTCGGGGATGCCGTCGCCGTTGACGTCAGCGAGGTTCGTGCCGGTATATGCGCCAGCGGGGGTGGTGGGTGCTCCGACGAAGGTTCCGTCGCCGTGGCCCATCAAGACAGAGGCGGCGGCGAAGCTGGCGTCATCGCCGGAATAGAGGCCTCCCCCGGCAAGTCCGGTATAGATGTCCAGGTTTCCGTCTCCGTCCAGATCGCTTAAGGTGACGTAACCGGAGTTTCCGATGGAGCTATAACTGCTTCCCCGAGTGAAGGTCCCATCGCCTTTACCTAACCATGCTGTAATGGTTTTTCCGTCGTTGACGACCAGGTCCTTTTTGCCGTCGCGATTAATGTCACCGGCGGCCAGGCTGGGCCCGTCGGGCGAGTTGGCGCTCCCGATGTAGGGAAAGGCCGGGGTGGAGAGTTGCGTAAAGGTGCCGTCGCCGTTGCCCAGGAGAACGACGCCATTGGAGCAGACGATGTCTTTCTTGCCATCGCCGTTGATGTCGGCGGTGATCAGTCCGTGGATTGGAGTGCTGGTCGGCGTGGCGCTGCCGGCGAGGGGTGCGGAAAAGGACTGGGCAGCGTTGAAGGTGCCATCACCCTTGCCGGTGAGGACGGAGATCTTCTGGTCGTCGGAGGCAACTACGAGGTCGAGATTGCCGTCGCCGTTGACGTCTTCGATGACGGCGGCGATAGACTTGGTGCCGGCGGTCGGATAGCTAACAGGGGTCTGGAAGGTGCCGTCGGCGTTGCCGAGGACGACGGAGACAAAGGCGCTGGTTGCGTTGTAGGAGTTAACCACCACAAAGTCGCCGTTGCCGTCGACGTTGAGGTCGGCTGTGGCGACCGCCGAGGCAGAGGTAAGGCTGGTAATCGGGGCGAACTGAACTGCGGAGAGATCGGCCGGAGTGGTGAGGACGAAGAGAGCGTTGGAGTTGCCATTGCCTGCGGCGGTTGCGGCAACGGCAATCCCATTCTTGGTTACTCCGGCATAGGCACCGGCGCGGGAGCTGACACCGACGGTCTTTTCCGCGCAACCTCCGGCAAAGACATCCGGGGTGGTCGTCAGTCCGGCGAGCTGGTGTAGAGTCCGCTCGTAGTTGGTGGTCGCGGAGGTGAGGGCGAAGTTACCTGTAAGCGATGAAGTACCTGTAATAAGTGCGAGGGAGCAGTCTGCATTGCGCAAGACGACGAAGTAGGTGGACGCGGGTTCGGTGATGACGGTGGCGTTTCCAACAAAAGCGGCGGTCGCAGTCTGCGAGCCGTCGGATCCGACCAGGTTGGGGTGGGCGGAGGTGTGAAAGTGGACCCCGGCGGAACCGAGAATGGCGCTCTTGAGAATTGCGTTAGCGGCAGCTAACGGGTTGCTCTGGATGGCACCCGTCTCGGTACAGCTACAACCGTCATTTCCCATGAGCGCGATACTCATGCAGCCGAAGAGCACGATGCCGACGACGCGACTGGCGCGTCGATGCGCGGGGGTCTGGCGCCAGAACGAGTGGACGCGGTCTTCGAGGCGGGCGATGAAGCGTACGGTGGGCCGTACCAGATGGGAGCTGAGAGAACCGGACTTGACTCGCTGCGGCATAAAACTCCAGACCGCTCATCGAGCGATGAGCTTGAAGGTACGACAGCCGAACACGAAACGATGGTCGCAGCATACAAGATATTTCGCGATACGGAAACGCATTTACGAGTTGGAGTGAAGATTTACCTGACAATTTACAGTTTGGAGTCGGTTTTGGCAGGGCTAAAGGCGAACCGGAATATGGAATCCGGGCGTCGCTGATGAGGTATGAGGCTGAGGGTTTGACTACGTCGAGCTCAGCACATGATGCCGACTGGCGCTGCACGATCATCAACCGTGCGACGGACATGGCTGTCGAGCAAGGGGCAGTGGAGCTTATTTGGGGCCTACCAGCGACGCTGGCTGGCACACGAACAAGTGCACCGATAACGGATGGGTTTGAACTCAACTTATGAGCTAATTGATTCGACCGGCGTTGAGACAGCGGGAACAGGTATGGCGTTGCAAAGACTACATTTGGCCGGTCCCGATGTCGGCGGCGGCGGCAGCGGCGTTGTCGGCGTCGAGGTACTGCTCGATGGTGGCGTCGAGGACTCCGCGGGCGTTGAGGATGAAGTCGATAGCGTCGCGGCCTGCGCCCTTGCCGCCGGGGAGGGGGGTGATGTAGTGAGCGATGGCTTTGACCTGGGGGCGGGCGTTGGCGGTGGCGATGGCGAGGCCGCAGAGGCGCATGACGGGGAGGTCTATGATGTCGTCGCCGACGTAGGCGAGATGGGAGAGATCGAAGCCGGTGCGGGCCAGGATGTCGTTGACGGCGTTCATCTTGTGGGACTGTCCCTGGTAGACGAACTCGAGCTTGAGGTCGCGGGCGCGGATAGCGACGGTGCGGGACTGGCGCTTGGTGATGAAGCCGATCTGGAGACCGGCGAGGCGGGCGAGCGAGATGCCGAGGCCGTCATGAGCGGAAAAGCCTTTGACCTCAATACCTTTGGCGTCGGGTGCAGAGGATTCAGGGACGATGATGATCTGTCCGTCGGTGAGGACACCGTCGACATCGAAGAGGATGACTTTGATTTGTTTTGCGCGAGCTTCAGGGGTCATGGATAGATGATACCCGTTGTGACAAACAGCGAAAGGCCACGGGTGACCGTGGCCTTTCGGGTTGCTTCGAATCTCGGGTGTCTAGAACTACAGGGGCTGGATGTTCGCAGCCTGCTTGCCTTTAGGACCGGTGGTGATGTCGAAGGAGACGCGCTGACCCTCTTGCAAGGACTTGAAGCCGCTCGAGTTGATTGCGGAGTAGTGCGCGAAGAGATCCTCGCCGCCGTCTTCCGGTGTGATGAAGCCAAAACCTTTTGCGTCGTTAAACCATTTTACAGTTCCGTTTGCCATGATACTTCCTACTTTCGGGCGATGATGTTTCGCCGATATGTCTATGGTACAGGTTGGCGGGTGGAACGCAAGCACTAATTTTGAGGGTGGGCGAGTTGCACCAGTCTTGGGGCGATTGAGGAGGCCAAGATGACTGGTTTTATAGGGAGGGAATCCGGTGGCAGGATCGCTATAAGACTGACATCGCCAATCAGGGCCACCTTTCGGTGGCCCTGATTGGCGAAGCGCTTGATGGTCTAGCTGCAGCCGCTGGTGGAGCCGCAGGACATGCAGCGGTAGCAGGAGCCGGAGCGGGTCATGATGGCTCCGCAGGTGGCGCAGGAGGGTGCGTCGCCCATGTCGTACATGGACTTCATGGCATCGGCTGCGTGGTAGACGCCGCGGTCTTCGGTTGCGAGCGGGTTGGGGGTTAGGTCGTTGGCGGCGGTCAGGTCGGGAGCGATTCCCTGCTGAGGCGCGCTGCGGTCGTAGAGAGAGTCCTGATGGGTGGAGGTGAAAGGGGACTCTGTGGGTTCACCGAACGAGTTCAGGTCGGTGGTTGAGGGTGCGGCCAGGCTGACGGTATTGGCTGGGCTGGAGACAGTTCCGGCGAGGGGAACGCTGGTGGTTGGCTGGAGTCCAGCGAAGAGATCGAGCTGGTGTCCGGAGAGGAAGCGGATCTGGATCCAGCGGAAGATGTAATCCATGATGGACTTGGCGAAGCCGATTTCAGGGTTGCCGGTCCATCCCGAGGGCTCGAAGCGGGAGTGGGCGAACTTCTCGCAGAGGACGCGGAGTGGGACGCCGTGCTGGAGAGCGAGGGAGACGGCGGTGGCGAAGGAGTCCATGAGTCCGGAGACGGTGGAGCCTTCCTTGGCCATGCGGATGAAGATCTCTCCGGGCTGTCCGTTGGGGTAGAGGCCTACGGTGATGTAGCCCTCGTGACCGGCGATGCCGAACTTGTGGGTGACGGAGGCGCGCTCTGCGGGGAGGCGATGCCGTACGGCGCGGGGTGGGGACTTGGCGTCGACGGAGTCACTGTTCTGGAGGGCGGCATCGGCGATCTTCTGCAATTGAGCTTCGAGGGCGGCGATGCGGAGGGTAGAGGCTGCTTTGGCGGCGGTGACTGCCTGCTCGATTTCGGCTGCGCTGGACGGGGCGATGGCCTTGGTGCTCTTTTTGCCATCGGCTTCGGTCTGGGCGGAGACGTTGAGGGGCTGGGTTCCCTTGGAGTTGTCGCGATAGATGGCTACAGCCTTGATGCCCTGCCGCCAGCTTTCGAGGTAGGCTTCGGCGATGTCTTCGACGGAGCAGTCCTGGGGGAGGTTGACGGTTTTGGAGATGGCACCGGAGAGGAAGGGCTGGGCAGCACCCATCATCTTGATGTGGCCCATGTAGGAGATGCTGCGGGTGCCCTTGGCGGGCTTGAAGGAGCAATCGAAGACGGCGAGGTGCTCCTGACGGATGCCGGGTGCGCCCTCGATGGTTCCGGTGGCGTCGATGTAGGAGACGATAGCGTTCATGGCGTCTTCGGAGTAGCCGAGCTTGATGAGGGCGCTGGGGACGGTGTTGTTGACGATCTTGATCATGCCGCCGCCGACGAGCTTCTTGTACTTGACGAGGGCGAGATCGGGCTCGACGCCGGTGGTGTCGCAATCCATCATGAAGCCGATGGTTCCGGTGGGAGCGAGGACGGTGACCTGGGAGTTGCGGTAGCCGAACTTCTCACCGTGGGCGAGGGCTCCGTCCCAGGCGTGGGTGGCGGCGGCGATGAGGGTGTCGAGCTGGGGTACGACGAAGGGCTCAGCGGAGGTTTTGGATTTGCCGATTTTGTTGACTTCCGCGCGGTGCATGCGGATGACGTCAAGGAAGGGCTCGCGGTTGACATAGAAACCGGGGCAGGCGCCGCCTTCGATGTGGGCCTGCTGGGTGAGCGGGGTGGCTGCACCGAGGGGCTTGCAGGTCTCAGCGATGCGGGCGGACTGCCAGTAAGCATCGCCGCAGAGGATGGCAGTGAGAGTGCCGGCGAAGTCGCGTCCTGCATCGGAGTCGTACGGGAGACCGAACGCCATGAGGAGCGCACCGAGGTTGGCGTAGCCGAGACCGAGGGGACGATAGTCGTGGGAGTTCTTGGCGATCATCTCAGTGGGGTAGCCGGCGGAGTCCACGATGATCTCCATGGCGGTGGTGAGGATGGAGATGGCGTGGCGATAGCTGTTGATATCGAACTGGCCGCCCGGGGTGAGGAACTTGAGCAGATTGAAGCTGGCAAGGTTGCAGGCGGAGTCGTCCAGGAACATGTACTCCGAGCAGGGATTGGAGGCATTGATGCGGGCGGTGTTCTTGGAGGTGTGCCAGCGGTTGATGGTGGTGTCGTACTGCATGCCGGGATCGCCGCACTGCCAGGTGGCTTCTGCGATCTTGTGCATGAGGTCGCGTGCACGGTATTCCTTGACGGGCAACTTGCCCTTGACGGTGCGGGTGGTGAAGGTGCCATCGTTCTCTACGGCCTGCATGAACTCGTCGGTGACGCGGACGGAGTTGTTGGCGTTCTGGAAGAAGATGGAGCTGTAGGCCTCGGAGTCGGGGCCGGAGCCGTCGTATCCAGCCTGAACGAGGTGCCAGGCCTTCTCCTCTTCCTTGACCTTGCACTCGATGAAGTCTTCGATGTCCGGGTGGTCGATGTTGAGGACGACCATCTTGGCCGCACGACGGGTCTTGCCACCGGACTTGATGACGCCGGCGAAGGCGTCGAATCCGCGCATGAAGGAGAGCGGGCCGGAGGCGGTGCCACCGCCGCTGAGGGTCTCCATGGAGCCGCGGATGTTGGACAGATTGGAACCGGCACCGGAGCCCCACTTGAAGAGCATGCCTTCGGTCTTGGCGAGGGTGAGGATGGAGTCGAGGGAGTCCTGAACGGAGTTGATGAAGCAGGCGGAGCACTGGGGCTTGGAGTAGCCGGTGACGGAGAACTCGATCTTTCCGGAGGTGGCGTTCCAGTGCCAGTTCTGGGCGTCGGAGTTGGGCTCGAGGCGGTCGCAGCCTACGTTGAACCAGACGGGAGAGTTGAAGGCGACCTTCTGGTTGAGGAGGAGGTGCACGAGTTCGGCGTAGAAGGTAGCGGCGTCTTCGGCAGAGGCGAAGTAGCCATCGCGGATGCCCCAGTCGCGGATGGACTCGGCGACACGGGTGATGAGAGCACGGACGCCGGACTCACGCTCGGCGGTGCCGTTGAGTCCGTGGAGGTACTTGGACGCGACGATGTTGGTGGCGGTCATGGACCAATCGGCGGGTACTTCGACGTTTTTCTGCTCGAAGATGGTCTTGCCCTTGTAGTCCTGGATGATGGCGTCGCGGAGTTCCCAGACGACTTCGTCGAAGGG
>DAICZO010000377.1 GCA_027311125.1 Acidobacteriaceae bacterium | reverse complement strand
GGGGTGGCGGACTGCGCGGGCAGAGATGCGGCGGGGAGCAGCGAGCTGAGGAGGAGCGCGATTGGCAGCGTGGAGATGAGGGTTCGCATGGCGGATAGAAATCTACCATAGTGGCGAGAGTGGGCTGGAAAGCGGATGGGGGCGATGCATTGACAAGCTGAGGCGGTGCGGGTAGGTTTATAGGTAATGAACGTTCGTTCGCAGCATCACGGGCACCACCATCATCATGCGCAAAGCGTGTTGGCGGCTGTGTCCGGTGTGACGAAGTAACGAACGTACACAAGGATTGAAAAAGGCCCGCTAACGCGCACATCGCGAGCGGGCCTTTTTGCTGCGCGATGGCAAGTTGCCGGGACATAACGCTGGACAGGAGAGAGAAATGGACGCTGTGACGATTGACTTTGCCAAGATGGATGGCCTGGTCCCGGGAATAGTGCAGGATGCGAAGACGGGCGAGATGCTGATGTTGGGATTTTTGAACGAAGTGAGCTATGCGAAGACGCTGGAGACGGGATTTGTGACGTTCTGGAGCCGGACACGGAGCAAGCTGTGGATGAAGGGCGAGACCAGCGGCAATCGGCTGCGGGTGATAGAAGCGGCGACCGACTGCGATAACGATGCCCTGCTGTTCAAAGTCGAGGTGGAAGGCGATGGACTGGTGTGCCACGAAGGAACGGTGAGCTGCTTTACGAAACCAATTTCAGTTACACATAGCGAGGGGAGCAAGTAATGGCGGAGATGAAGCAGAAGTTGAAGCTGGGAATTCCGAAGGGCAGCCTACAGGATGCGACGATCGCGCTGTTTGAACGGGCGGGCTGGAAGATCTATGCGAGCGGCCGGAGCTACTTTCCTACGATCGACGATACGGAGATTGAGTGCATGCTGGTGCGGGCGCAGGAGATGGCTCGCTATGTGGAGCATGGTGCGCTGGATGCCGGATTGACTGGCAATGACTGGGTGCTGGAGAACCAGACGGATGTGGAGTATGTGACGAGCCTGACGTACTCCAAGGTGAGCCGACAGAAGGTGCGCTGGGTGTTGTGCGTGCCGGAGGATTCGCCGTTCCAGAAGCCGGAAGACCTGGCGGGAAAGACGATTGCGACGGAGTTGGTGGAGTTTACCAAGCGCTACTTTGCGGAGAAGAATATTCCGGTGAAGGTGGAGTTTAGCTGGGGGGCGACGGAAGTAAAGCCGCCGACGCTGGCCGATGCGATTGTTGAAGTGACGGAGACCGGATCGAGTCTGCGGGCCAACCGTTTGCGGATTATCGAAACGCTGATGGAGAGCGAGACGCAGTTGATCGCGAACAAGACGTCGTTTGCGGACACCTGGAAGCGCGAGAAGATCGAGAACATTGCGCTGATGCTGAATGCTGCGATTGCGGCACAAGGCAAGGTGGGTCTGCTGCTGAATGTGCCGAAGACGCAGTTGGATGCCGTGGTTGCGGTGCTGCCGGCGTTGAATTCGCCGACGGTGTCGCAGTTGAGCGATGCGGCGTGGTTGGCGCTGAACACGATTCTGGATGAGCGTGATGTGCGCGATGTGATCCCGAAGCTGAAGGCTGCGGGCGCAACGGGCATCGTAGAGTATCCGCTGAGCAAGGTTGTTTTGTAGATTGTAACCAATTGAGGTCGCAATGAAGCTGGTACGTACGTTTGGTCGTGGAGCGAAGGCAGCGACAGCGCTGATTGAGGCGTTGGAGCAACGAGGCGCTTTGAATACGGCGCGGGTCGAGGCAGTGGTGCGGGAGATATTGTCCGAGGTGCGGCAGGGTGGGGATGCCGCGCTGCGCCGCTATGCGGGGGAGTACGACTCGCTGGGCGAGGGACAGGAACTGCTGGTCTCGCAGGAGGAGATGAAGGCCGCGTGGGAGACTACGGCGCCGAGGCTGCAGGATGCAATGCGGGTGGCGCAGGCGAACATCCGCGGCTTTGCGGAGGCGCAGAAGCCCAAGGAGTGGATGATGTCTCCGGCGGAGGGGGTGAAGACGGGCCAGATTGTGCGGCCGCTGGGGAGCGTGGGCTGCTATGTTCCGGGAGGGCGGTATCCGCTGCCTTCGACGCTGCTGATGACGGTGACTCCAGCACAGGTGGCGGGGGTGGAGCGGATTGTGGTGTGTTCGCCAAAGCCGGTGAAGGAGACGATGGCGGCGGCGTGGCTGGCGGGGGTGACGGAGTTCTACCGGATAGGCGGTGCACAGGCGGTTGCGGCGATGGCGTATGGGACGGAGTCGGTGGGACGGGTGCACAAGATTGTAGGGCCGGGGAATCTGTTTGTGACGGCGGCCAAGCTGCTGGTGTCGGCAGAGTGCGGGATTGATATGCCGGCGGGACCGACGGAGATTGGGGTAACGAGCGAGACGGGAGATGCTGCAGGGATCGCAGCGGATCTGGTGGCGCAGGCCGAGCATGATCCGGAGGCGCTGGCGGTGCTGATTACGAGCCGTGAGGCGTTGGCGGAGGCAGTTTTGGCCGAGGTGAAGGTGCAGGCGAAGACGAATACGCTGGCGAAGAAGTCGCTGGCGGCGCAGGGTTGTATTTTTGTAACGGAGACGGTTACAGAAGCACGGGCGCTGACCAATCGCCTGGCGTTGGAGCACCTGACGGTAGATAGCGCCGCGGATTTGAAGTGGGTCAAGAATGCCGGCAGTGTGTTTGTGGGGGCTTATTCGCCGCAGTCGATGGGGGATTATGTGTCGGGGCCGAACCATGTGCTGCCTACGGGGCGGAATGGCCGGATGCGGGCAGGGCTGAGCGTGATGGATTTTGTGAAAGTGATTACGGTGCAGCAGTACACGCGCAAGGGGTTGAAGAAGTTGGGGCCCTATGCGGTGGCACTGGCAGAAGCAGAAGGACTGACTGGCCACGCAGAAAGCGTGCGGCAGCGAATGAAGCACTAGAACGTGAGGGCATGATGACAGTTGCTACCGATGTGGTTACAGATAGGACGACCGTGCAGCCACGGCGTGCGGTGCTGGCGATGCCGGAGTATCATCCTCCGCTGGCGGAGCGAAGGGCTTTGCGCCTGGACTTTAATGAGAACACGCTGGCGCCCAGTCCGCGGGTGATGGAGCGTCTGCAGGCGATTACGGCTGAGGGGCTGACGAAGTATCCGGAGCGGGAGCCGGTGGAGCGGATTGTTGCCGAACACTTTGGTTTGCAGACCGAGCAGGTGCTGCTGACGAATGGGGTGGATGAGGCGATTCACCTGATGTGCACTACGTTTCTGGATGAAGGCGATGAGGCGTTGATTACTACGCCTACGTTTTTTATGTACGACGTGAATGTGCAGTTGATGGTTCCGCAGGGGCTGCGGAAGGTGCAGGCGGATGGTTCGCTGGAGTTTCCGTTTGAGCGGTTTATGGCGGCGATTACGGAGAAGACGAAGCTGATCATGGTGGCTTCACCGAATAATCCCACGGGTACGGTGGTGCGGCGGGAGCATCTGCTGGCGATTGCGAAGGCGGCACCGCAGGCAGTGCTGATGGTGGATGAGGCGTACTACCATTTTGACGGGGCGACGACGATGGGCTACCTGGATTCGGTTCCGAATTTGATCGTGGCGCGGACGTTCTCTAAGGCGTATGGGCTGGCGAATCTGCGGATTGGGATGCTGGCTGGGAATGCGGAGTTGCTGAAGTATGTGCGGAAGACCTGCTCGCCGTACAACGTGAATGGCGTGGCGCTGGACTGCCTGAAGGCGGCGATAGACGATGAGGCTTACCTGGCGTGGTATGTGGAACAGGTGCGGGTGGGGCGTGAGCGGATGATGGCCGGTTTGCGGGAGTTGGGGGCGCCGTTCTGGACGAGCCATGCGAATTTTGTGCTAGTGAATATTGGGCCGAAGCATGGCGAGTTGGTGCAGGCGATGCGGGCGCATGGAGTGTTGTTGCGAGACCGGTCGGCTGATCCCGGGTGCGATGGATGCGTACGGATAACGATTGGCGTGGAAGAGCATGTGACGGCTGGTTTGGCGGCGTTGAAGGCTTGTTTGGATGAGATTGGTTGGGAGAAGCAGCAAGGCAGCGGGTTAGCGGGTTAGCGAAAGGGGTTTGAGGGATGGCGAAGAGTTTGGGTAAGGTTCGGACGGGTACGATCAAGCGGAGCACAACGGAGACGCAGATTGCGTTGAAGCTGGTGGTCGATGGGCAGGGCGTTTACAAGGTGTCGACGGGGATCCGGTTCTTCGACCACATGCTGGAGTTGTTTACGCGGCATGGTGGGTTCGATCTGACGCTGACGTGTACGGGCGATCTGGATGTGGACCAGCACCATACGGTGGAGGATGTGGGGATTGCGCTGGGCGAGGCATTCAACAAGGCGCTGGGCGATAAGAAGGGCATCATGCGCGCTGGGTACTTTGTGATGGCGATGGATGAGACGCTGGCGGTGGCTGCGGTGGATTTGAGCGGGCGCGTTGCTTATGTTGTTGACGACAAGGTGAAGGTGCGGCTGGTGGGGGACTTCCAGAGTGAGTTGCTGGCGGATTTCTTCGATGGGTTTGCGAGAGGCGCGAAGGCGAATGTGCATGTGAAGACGATGTATGGGCGGAGTAATCATCACAAGATCGAGGCGATTTTCAAGGCGTTTGCGAGAGCGTTGCGTGGGGCTTGCAGCCGTGATGAACGGATGCGGGAGATGCTGCCTAGTACGAAGGGTTTGCTCTAAAGCGGGGACTAGAAGGCAAGGACGATTGATGATTGCAGTGATTGATTACAAGGCGGGGAATCTGACCAGTGTAGTGAAGGCGCTGAAGTATTTGGGTGCAGAGACGCTGGTGACGCAGGACCCGGAGGTGGTGTGCCGGGCTACGAAGGTGGTGCTGCCGGGGGTGGGGCATTTTCAGGCTACGCAGTTGCTGGAGGAGTTGGGGATTACAGCGGCGGTGCGGGAGAGTGTGGCGAAGGGTGCGTGGTTTCTGGGGATTTGTGTGGGGATGCAGTGGTTGTTTGAGGGCTCGACGGAGGCGCCGGGAGTGGCGGGACTGGGGCATTTTGCGGGGATGTGTGAGCGGTTCCCTGCTGTGTTTGAGGGTGCGGAGTTGAAATCACCGCACGTGGGATGGAACTCGCTGGAGCGGGTGCGGGAGGATTCTCGG
>DAICZO010000373.1 GCA_027311125.1 Acidobacteriaceae bacterium | reverse complement strand
GTGATGTGGTCGCCTTGCGGCAGTGGCCCGAAGCCCTCATCATGCACCCGCTGCAAGGCACGCAGAGCCGAAGTGTCCAGACTGGCAGAGCCGCTGCGAGCGCCGTAACTGATGTTCGAGGGTATGCCGTCGCGGTTGATGTCGAAGATCAACGTGACACGTTTGCCCTCGGAGGCACTGGGATCAGCCTCCTGGGTGAACCAATTCTGTGCAACCTTCCGGTTGACTACGTTGACGTAGTAGGCAAAGCGCTCGCCAAAGGTCTTGTCGTCGACCGACATGCTGGCGGTGCCATTCTTTAGTTGCATGGTCGCCTGCGCGATACGGATACCGGCCGTCTCTCCGGTCGCAGCCTTGGTGGGCTGCGGGGGCACCGGTTGAACATGCTTGGGCGGCGTTGGAGTTACTTTATCGGCGGTCTTTACCGGCTTGGCCGTCTTGGTCGGGATAGCCAGATCCTTGGGGGACGGTGCGACCTCGGTCTTTTCCTTGGCGGTTACCGGCGCGGGACTTGGCTTCTCCGAGGTCAGCACCCCGTCATCTAGTGTCCGTTGGCGCGGCGGCAGCGGGATGGACGAGACCATGGTCGCCTGAATGGCACCGGCGGTGACATCATGCTCGCCCCACGACTTGCCGCGGTGCGAGAGATACGTCAGACCGAAGATGGCCGCGAAGACCGTCGCATGCAGCAGCAAGGCGCCGACGAAGTTGCCACGCAGACTCTCGCCTTGCGCGTGTTCCTCGTGTATCCAGTTGAGTTGAGTGGCTATGGCACCCTCCTCACTTCTGGATCGGCTGGGTGACGATGCTGATATTGGTGATGCCGGCGCGCTTTACTGCGTCCATGACAGAGGCGAAGGCTCCGAAAGGAACCTGCTCGTCGGCACGAAGATAGATGATGCGCTTGGCTGGATCGCCGTGTCCGACTGCCTGCAGGTGCGCGGGCAGGTCGTTCACGTTGATGGGCTTGTCCTGCAGAAAGACGTTCTGGTCTTTGTCGATGGTGACCACCATGCGCTCTTCGGTAAGCTGGTTGACCGAACGCGTCTTGGGGATCGCCACCTCGACGCCCGATTGCAGTACCGGGGCAGTGAGCATGAAGATGAGCAGCAGCACCAGCACCACATCCACCAGCGGGGTGATGTTGATCTCGGCAAGTGCGGTCTGGGTGCGGGTCTGGCCGCCGCTGCGGGTGGAGAAAGCCATGGCCTAGAAGGTCCTCCGACGAGGCTCTTCCGGGGGCGCCGCAGTTACGGGCGGGGTGACCATGGCGGCGTTCTCAATCGCGTTCAGCAGTTCGCGGCCAAAGTCGTCCATGCGGGCGGCAAACTCGCGCAGTCGCGCCGTCAACTGGTTGTACCCGACGACCGCCGGGATTGCGACCACCAGTCCGGCAGCAGTAGTAATAAGCGCTTCCGAGATGCCCGGCGCAACCGCACGCAGGGTAGCCGCACCAGCAGTTCCCAGGCCGTGGAAGGCGTCGATGATACCCATGACCGTACCGAAGAGGCCGATGAACGGTGCAATGGCTGCAATCGTCGCCAGCCAGGTCATGCGCTGTTCCATTACGGTCAAGGCCTCGCTGGAGGCAGTCTGCGCGGCCCGCTCCAGTGCCAGCGGATTGCGCGGCAGGCCACGTCCCGAGGTCTGCCGAAAGTACTCATCGTGAATCTCGGTGAACACCGCGACCAGCGGGCTGGGCTTGAACTGCTCGGCGACCGCCGCAATCTCGCTCAGCCGGGTGGACTTGCGGAAGGCCCGGATAAATCGCTGGCCCTGCATCTGCGCTTTGCGGAAGCTGGACCACTTGGACAGCATGATGGTCCAGGAAAAAATGCTGGCCAACAACAATGTGATCAGCACGGCGAAAGCCACAGGACCACTGTTGTGGATCATCTCCGCCAAGGCACTGCTGTTGGCAGCAGCAGGAGCTGCCGCGACTGGATCTTCCTGGAGGAAGAAAAGAGCTAGAGCAAGATTCAAGACCATAGTTTTTCGATTACCGCCAGACCTGAGTGTAAATCGTTCTCGCCAAGTAAGACGTTGGATGCAGACAGGAGGCATCAAGCCAGATGCCTGAGCGGCATAAATGCTGGAGAGGCATAGGGTTTGTTATCCTCGCGATACAACCCTGGTTGAGGCCTGACATGCTGCTGGAACTGCGCGCGGAAAACTATGCTGTAATTGACCACGCCATCGCTGGGTTCGGGCTGGGCCTGAACCTGTTGACCGGCGAGACGGGCGCGGGCAAATCCATACTGATTGATGCGCTGGCACTGCTGCTGGGGGGCAAGGCCTCGTCCGATGTGGTGCGCCATGGAGCGGACAAAGCCGTGGTCAGTTGTGTCTTTGAGATGACTCCCGGCGCTGCGGCGGTGCTGGAAGAGAATGGAATCGACGCCGATACCGACGATATTTTGTTGCGGCGGGAGATCTCGACCACCGGCAAGGGGCGCGTCTTCGTCAACAATCAGCCAGCAACCGTAGGGGTTCTGCGGCAGTTGGCACCGGAGCTGGCCCTGGTGCACTCGCAGGGTGAGACGCTCGGCTCGTTCGACCAGATGCAGCAGCGGCTGTTGCTCGATCGCTTCGGCGGAGTGAGCCACGAGGCGGTTGCCACGGCCTTTGCCACCTGGCGCGCCACCACCGACAAGCTGGAAGAACTGCAATCCGCCGAGCAGGACCGTCTGCGTATGGCCGACCTATGGCGGTTCCAAAGCAAGGAGATCAGCGAGGCTCACCTGACTGCGGACGACGAAGACGTGCAGTTGGAGTCAGAGAAGCGCGTGCTGAGTAACGCTGAGAAGCTCTACACCGCAGCCATGAGCGCGCACGAGCTGCTGTATGAGTCGGAGAACTCCGCCGAGACCACCCTCGGAGCGGCGTTAAAGCATCTGGAAGAACTGGCGCGGTACGATGCACGCTTCCAGGAGCCAGCGCAGCAGTTGGCCGGAGCCAAGGCGGCCGTGGAAGATGTCGACGCCGAGGTGCGAGACTTCGCCGACAACATCAACGCAGCACCCGGTCGGCTGGAAGAGATAGAGGATCGCCTGGCCGCACTGGATCGCCTGAAGCGCAAGTACGGACATACGCTGGCCGAGGTGATGGCCTTTGGGGAAGACGCTGCCCGCAAGCTGGCCGAGGTGGAGAATCGCGATGCACTGGTCACCGAGTTGAAGGCCAGGGAAGCGCAGGACGCCGAGAGGTACCGTGCGGCCGCCTCGACCCTGACGACCGTCCGCACCGAGGCCGCCCGTCGGCTGGAGAAGCTGGCCGAGGTCCAGATCAACGACCTGGCCATGAACGTTCGCTTCAACGTCAAGGTGACTGCAGAGCACTCTGCCGCCAGTTGGACAGCGCACGGCTGGGATCAGATTGAGTGCCTGATTGCGACCAACACCGGCGAGCCGCTGAAGCCGTTGCACGAGATTGCCTCGGGCGGCGAAATGTCGCGGGTGATGTTG
>DAICZO010000370.1 GCA_027311125.1 Acidobacteriaceae bacterium | reverse complement strand
GGAATGGGGTGGCTATCTGCGCGTGGGCGAGGAGCATGGCGTGGATGGAGCCCTCGGTCCAATCAAGTGGCTGGATGGTGTCTCCGGGACGCATACGCTGAGTAAGGAGAGTAGCGATGCGGTCGACATCACCATGCTTAGGAGCAGAGACCGCGGAGCCGAAGTAGTCGCGACGACTTTCTTTTTTGGGAAGGATGGCGGTGCAGGCAGCCAGCGCAAGCAGAGCAAGGGAGAGCCAGCACCATGAGGCGAATTGCTGGTCAGCGAGGGGGAGCAGGGAGAAGGCGGCAAGGACGACCAGGAAGTACTGGAATGGCATCCAGTGGTAGGCCCAGAACTGGCCGGAGAGTGTGGGATAGATGATGAAGGCGACGGCTAATCCCAGCAGCATCCACAACTGAGCACGTTGTTCTGCAGCGTGACTGGTTCGTTTCCAGGCGAGGTAGATACCAAGTGTGGCCATCGGCAGCCAGAACCAGAGATGGCCGAGGATGAGGATGTGCAGGAAGTCGTAGCGGAAGCGCTCAATCCCCTGGATGTGCCGATGGACTCCGGAGAGTTGGATGTGAAGCGGCAGGTATTTGGTGATGAGTTCGAGGAAGATGGGTAATGCACCGATGCGCCAGAGAACGGCGATGGTGATGACGATGGGAAATAACGCCGTTGCGGCGATGGTAAAGACGACTGGAATTGCGGAGGCCAGCCATGAGGGTGGTGCGGGGCTGGACAAACCGTTGCGATGGTGAGTCCAGATGATATAGGCCGCGATGGGGATAAGGCCGATGGCGAGATGCGGCTTGATGAGCATGCCAAGGCCGATGAGCAGACCGATGGCGACGTACGTCCTGTAGCGATGATGAGTAGAGGAGGATTGGACGGCCAAGGCTGCGGCGATGACGACCAGGATGAGGCCGAGATAGTCGCGCTGCAGGGTCATAGGGGGGCCGAGACGAAGGTAGCTGAGGACAAACAGCATCCAGGCCGCGATTGCGATCGATTGACCGAAGGAGCGGAGGAGCCTCCACGTGGCCAGGCCAAGGACAGCGATAGAGGCTACGTCGACGAGTTGAAAGGGGAGGTCGCCCCAACCGAAGAGCTTGCCGATGGCGATGTGGAAGAGGAAGGTGCCGGGCATGCTGGTCTCGAAGATATCTCGATACGGGATGGCTCCCTTTTCGACCATAAGCCAGGCTGCGTAGTGGAGGAGCGGGGTGTCGTGTTCCATGCGCCAGCGGAGACTGTGGACGACCTCGAAGACCGTGGCGATAGCAAGCAGCACCAAGACGACAGTGAGGAGAGGATGGGAGGAGAAGCTGCGACGGACAAGGACTTTGTTGGTCGGGAGCACGGCAACGGGCCTTTGGGTGGAGTTGAATTTGGTCGCAGCAAAACTCTGTTCCTCAGTATAGCCATGCGCGATGCGATGACCTTGAATGCGGGGGCGGAGCAGGTTGCGATGCGACTGGAGGTATTGGTGTTGTTATCACTGCGGTTAGCGGCACGAACTTGACGTGGCTACGGAGGCCAATGAGTACCCCTTTCGACACTTATCGAGGCGGGTAACGGGTAAAAACTGGGGTGGTTGCGGGGAGGTAAGGCTTTGACTTGAGTTGGAGGGCGGTCTAATCTTTGTGCAGCCGGGAGGCTTGGCCGCGCGATTTGGGCTGTGTCTGCTATGTGAGCTGAGCGGAGCGAATGGAACGATTCTGCGATGAGTTGCGGTGGGAGCGGGAGCAGCGTCAGATCACGATTGAGTCGATCTGTGCGGTGACGAAGGTCTCGCTGCGACATGTGGAGGCGCTGGAGTCCGGGGCGTACCACGAACTGCCCGGGGGCGTGTTTCGCAAAGGGATCTTGCGGAGTTACCTGGAGGTACTTGGCCTGGATGAGGCGGAGTGGGTGGCTCGGTTTGAAGAGAGTTTGCGGCAGACGGGCCAGGGGACGCAGGAAGATGCGAATTGGGTTGAGTTTGCGG
>DAICZO010000369.1 GCA_027311125.1 Acidobacteriaceae bacterium | reverse complement strand
GGGATTGGGTTTGAAGTCGAGGACGACTTCAGGGGTGCTGCCGTTGACGCCGGAGGGGGTTTGTTCGGGGGCGTAGGAGTAGAGCATGGCATCGGGCAGGATCTGGACGATGTCATGGGCCATCTTCTTGCCTTCGTCGTCTCTGCGGATGTGGCGGGCGAAGTCGGAGGGTGAGGCGAGCATGTCGTTGAGGCGTGACCGCTCGGCGGCGTCCTGCTCCGGTGTGAGGGGGTGACCATCGCGGTAGAGCAGGCGGGCGACACTGCCATCTTTGCTTTCGATGATGTCGCGGACTTTGTCGCCTTTTTCGTCGACGATGTGCATGCGATAGCGCAGGTAGGAGTTGGGGTGGTGGAGTGTGATGAGTTCCTTGGCGGCAGCCTCAACGGCCCAGGTGCGTGGAGGCAGGGAGAGGAGCGCGGTGCGGTCCAAGGCGGTTGCGGGCGGCGGTGCGGGGGATTGGGCCAGGGACTGAGCGACAGTGAGGCAGGAGGTGGCCGCGAGGAAGTACCAGACCAGGATACGAAGCAAGCGTGGCCGGGCTGAGGCGAAAGCTGGTGTGTGGTGCGGGGTCGGGGTCGATGCGTGTTTGCGGTGATGTGGATGGTGCGAAAAACTCATCGATATTGGACCCCGAAGTGCGGCGAGCTATAGATAGTGTCAGATGGTAAGACGCTTAAGGCTTAGGCAGAGTTTACTGGTTTGCCTGATGGGATGGGGTTGCGTATAGTTCGGGCAAGAAGCTGTGTGCAGAAGAGTGCTCAGTGCTGTTGGACGATGCAGGTTGCGTGAGTTGGACGACACCATCAAATTGGGGAGAGTGTAAGCGCATGAAGCCAATGGAAGGCTCGACAGTAATCGGCAGAACCGTTGTGATCCGGGGCGATATTTCCGGGAGTGAAGACTTGTATATGGATGGCGATCTGGAAGGCACAGTGAAGTTGACGGAGAACTGCCTGACGCTGGGGCCGAATGCGCGGGTGGTTGCCGACATCCATGTGCGCGATTTGATTGTGCTGGGTACTCTGGTAGGCAATGTCCATGCGACGGGACGGATTGAGCTGCGGCAGTCGGCTTCGGTGCAGGGCGATATTGTTGCGAGTCGCCTGTCGATTGAAGAGAGCGCGGTGATCAAGGGGCGGGTGGAGTTGGCTGCGTCTGCGAGTGCGGCCAAGGCTGCGGCGAGCGCTGGAGACAGCGGACAACTGGTGCTGGAAGCGAAGGCTTAGGCCGAGGAGGGAAGGCGGGCGCATGCGTGGTCTGTTTGGCGGTAACGAGAGCAAAAGTAGCGTGCATGGCGGGAGTGCGGACCGGGTGCCGCGTCACTCGAGTGGATGGAAGGACTTGTTGAAGCACCTGCGTTCGCAGGAGTCGCTGCGGATACTGGATATTGGACCTACTTCGTCGACGAATATCAACTACATCACGAGCCTTGGGCACAGTATTTACATGGCGAATCTGGTGGAGGAGGCGAGCAAAGCGGAGTGGATCATTGCGGGTGATGGCGAGCAGGCAGCGCGATTCGATGTCGAACGCTTTCTGGCTACAAATCTGAATTTTTCTGGCAGGACGTTCGATGTGGTGATTTTGTGGGACACGGTGGATTATCTGCCGGAGACGCTGGTGCCAGCGGTGGTGGAACGGATACAGCAGGTGATGCAGGAAGGTGGACTGATGCTGGCTTTTTTTCATACAAAGGCAACTGGTCCGGATACTGCGTTTTCCCGGTATCACCTTACCGATAGTGAAGTAGTGGAGATGCAGCGGGCAGGAGAGTATCCGATCCGGGCGATCTACAATAATCGGCAGGTAGAGAATATGTTAGGTGCATTTCATAGTTACCGGTTTTTTCTGGCGAAGGATAACTTGCGGGAAGTTATCGCTACCCGATAGGTGCTGATTGCGAGAGTATTGGTAAAAGAAAATGGCAGAAGCCCTGGGGCGTCTGCCATTTTCTGGTTTCAGATAGAAATTGATTAGCTCTTGGTGGATTGTTTGCGACGGTCGGCCCAGCGTTTTTTCATGGCTTCGGCGATACGCTTGCGACCTTCTGGCGAGAGGTTACGCTTAGATTTGGTGGTGGTGTTCTTGCTGCCTTTGGGCCGACCGGGGCCTGCTTTTACGGTCGGAACGCCAGCGAGTAATGCGCGGGCTTGCTGCAATTTAGATATCTGAGCGTCGAGCTCTGCAATGATACGAGTTACATCCACGAATTGCCTCCAGTTGGCTATCGGCCGAGTCATCGACTTATTCTCAGCGTAACGTGCAAGCTGAAGACTGGACTCCGAATTTTTGCCACTGTGGAAAAGATACAGAAGGATATAACTGCTTGCAAATAATTATCTGAAAAGTAGCTTATTTCAGGTGAGGTTCGTTGGCTGCATCCAGGGTTGAAGTTACTTGCTTGCTTCTTGCGGGCAGGGAGTAGCCGGGACCGTCTTCGTCGAAGATATCGTATCGCGCAGCACCCAGCCCATGATGTTTGGAGTGAGTTTGGATGCAGTGCTGGAGGCCATGGACGGTGTCCTGTTTATTGGCGGCAAACTCTTCTGCTACGCGGGTGATGGCGTAGGTGAGGATGTCGCTGTGGTGGAGGTCCTGCATGCCGGGCGCGCGTCGGAGGTTGAGCCACAGGCGATGGACTAGTTCGACTTCGTCGGGCTGGATGGCGGGGGTATGGGGGCCGATGTGGAAGCTGAGGGATTCCCCGTCGGGCTTGATGACGTAGAAGGTGAACTGTCGCTTGGGCTCCGGGAGGGCTTCCCATGCCTGGCCGACGTGGTAGGCCTGTTCTGCGGCGGTGAGCTTGGTCGAGAGGCCGGAGACGACGGCGGCGGCGTCGAGAGAGTTGGCGGTCTGGACGAGGGCGGCGAAGATGTCGCCGGCCGGGACGACGAGCAGGGAGATGTGTTTGCCAAAGCTCTCGGCAATGGAGACGGCTTTGGTGAAGAGCATCTGCTCGTGCTCGCTGAAGAGTTGTTCGGAGGCGTCGACGTATTCGGGGCCACCGACACCCATCATGCGCGCGGCTAGGACGACGAGGTCCTGATCTTCAGTGTTGGTGTGGGTAAGGGCCCACTTGAGCGCGAAGGGCGCTGCTGAGTCGCGCATGGTTACGACGACGGCACCGGGACGGATGTCGAGTGCTTCGCGACCGACTTTGTCCTGATGCTCGAGTTGGAAGTGCTCGTGCATCTGGCGGGTGGCGAGGTCGTGCCGCTTCTTGTTGTCGCGTTCCGACAGGGAGAAGATGACGAAGAATGCGGCGGCGAAGATGACACCGCTGACGGTAGCGACGGACTTGGTATAGAGATTGACGATGGCGGTGGTGAGCAGGACGAGGAAGACCGAGATGAGTCCCAGAGGTAGTTCGGTCTTGCCGATGCGAATGTTGAGGGGAACCTTCCAGCCACGTTCGCCGTGGTACTTCCAACGGAGGACGAGCATGGCAAGGGAGTTGAAGGTGAAGCTCCAGATGACGCCGAAGGCGTAGGCCTCGCCGAGTACGATGACGTCACCGCGGGTGACGATGATGGTGAAGAGTTGTAGTCCTACGACGAGGTTGACGATGCGATAGCTGGTACCGAAGCGGCGCTGCGGTTTACGGAACCAGTCGGCGAGGACGCCGTCTTCTGCGACGCGCATGAGGACGCCGGTGGAGCCTACGATGGCGGTGTTGACCGCTCCTCCGAGGATGAGGAAACCGACGAGGACGACGAAGATGCGGAAGGCGATGCGCAGTGCGATGGGGCCGACCATGTACATGGCCATGCCGGCGATGAGGTTGTCCCGATAGACGGGGACGCGGACGGCGTCGGGGATGAGCATGACGGCAAGCATGGAGCCGATGCCGGTAAAGATAAAGCTGTAGATGGCGATGACGATGGCAGCGCGTTTGAGGTTTTTGAGCTTGGGGTGCTCGATCTCGCGATTGACCTGGGCGAGGGACTCTTCGCCGCTCATGGCGAGGACGGAGTGGCCGAAGGCCATGAGCACGCCGAAGAGGCCAAGGGTGCGCATGAAGCTGGTGTGCTTGAGGAAGCCGAGGGCGTCGTTACTGAAGTGCAGGTTGCCGGGGGTGGGGAGCGGGGGGAGATGGGCGCCGGTGTGGAAGACGGAGAAGAAGCCCCAGGCGAGCAGGATCACTACCATGACGGTGGTGATCTTCATGACCTTGAGTGCCTTGTCGCTGGACTCTTCGATGCCCTTGATGTTCTGACGCCAGAAGTAGACGGTGACGACGATGGCGATGACAGCGGAGGTGCCGTCGATGGGGAACTGGCGGGGCTGTCCGTTCAGGTGAGTGGCGAGGCGACCCATCCAATGGTGCGAAGAACAGAGGCGAAGGATTTCGTTGAAGAGGCCGACGATGTATTGGCCGGCGGAGACGCCTGAGATGGGTCCGGTGAGGATGTAATCGAACATCAGGGCAGAGACGCTGAGCTTGGCGAAGGTTCCGCCGAGGGCCTCTTTGACGATGCGATAGACTCCGCCGCGGGTGAACATGCTGCAGCTTTCGACGTAGACGGCACGGACGGCGAAGCTGAAGAGCATGACTCCGAGGATGAACCAGGGGGCGGATTTTCCGACTGCTTCTTCGGCAATTCCTCCGGCGTAGAAGGCGGATGATCCGAGGTCGTTGAGGACGATGGCAGCGGCTCGCCAGAAGGAGATGAAGGTGAGCATGACCGAGGAGGCCACGACGAGACGGACACGGTTCGATTGCGGTTTGGAGATTGTTGCTTTGGATGCCATGGTTTGTGTTGAGGGCTCTGACTGGCAGGTGATTGTGGGGGTGCGACGCGGGGGTGCCGCGATGTTCGGCGGGAAGACACAGGAGGTGTCGGCCCACAGCCCTGTTCCAGTTAGTCTTCTTCCTCCAGCAACTCTTTCAGGTCTTCGACGAAGCTAACCGCAATGACGACTGCGGAGCCTGCCATTCCGATGAAGAACAGCGGCACAACAATCCGGGCTACGAAGTGAATGACCAAATCCATACTGTGTGATTGTATCCCTGAACTGTTGGGATGGTGCAGGTTGAGTGTGATGTGGTGAATGTTAGACTTCGACTGCGATGCGATTAATTCCTGTGCGGTTATGGGCTATGGCCGTGCTGTCCGGCGTAGTGCAGGTGCTGCCGTTTCCTATAGCGGGGCCGACTCCGCTGTGGCGGACGGCTTTTTGCTGGGTTGCGCTGGTACCTTTGCTGATGGCTTTGATGAGCCACAACAAGGTTGGGAAGCCGCTGACGGTGTTGCAGGCGGCGGGACTGGGTTACGCGTGCGGCTTTACGTGGTACCTGGGTAACTGCTACTGGATTTACCAGACGATGTATCTGTATGGCGGCCTTGCGAAGCCGATTGCGGCGGGGATACGGGTTTGTTCTGCCTGTATCTTGGGCTGTATCACGTTGTTTTTGCGGCACTTGTGGGCGCTTTTCGGCGATCGCGGCTGGGGATACAGGGGGCGCTGCTGCTAAGTCCGTTTGCGTGGGTGGCGGTGGAACTGGCGCGGGCGCGCATTACGAGTTTTCCGTGGGATCTGCTGGGTGTGGCGCAGGTGGACAACCCGCTGTTGATCCGGCTGGCTCCGGTGACGGGGGCGTATGGGATTTCGTTTGTGATTGCCGCGGTGAATGCGCTGTGGCTGGTGCGGATTCAGGTGCGGGAGCGGCGGTATACGCGACAGTTGCTGACGGTTGCCGGGGTGGCAATTGTGGTGCTGTATGTGGTGTTGCTGCGACGGGTGCAACCGCCGGCGATGAGTCGTACGATGGCGACGGCGACGCTGGTGCAGCATAACCTGGGGGTGGGGACGGAGGCGAACAGCACCCATGAGACGGTAGGGGAGTTGCTGGAGTCGTACTCGGCGTGGAGCAAGAACCCGGCGCGGCAGGTGCTGAATGGTGTTCCGGAGTTGGCGGGGACACGCGTGATTGGCTCGGGTGGGTTCTATGTGGCGAAGCAGGACGAGCCTCCGTATCGCTATACGAACCTGGTGGTTTGGCCGGAGTCTCCAGCACCGTTTGAGGGGCGGGATGGGCAGTTTCAGGCGGCGATGTCGAAGCTGGCGCGGGATGTTGGAGCGCCGGTGATTGTGGGCAACCTGAGCGTGGAGCGAGACCCGGGCGTGAAGCGCGGGTACGATCTGTTCAACTCCGCGAGCATGGTGACGGCGGATGGAAGTTTTGCGGGGCGCTACGACAAGATCCATCTGGTGCCGTTTGGGGAGTATGTGCCCTTCAAGAAGCTGTTTTTCTTTGCGGGCGACCTGATGGGAGAGGTGGGGACGTTTGACGCGGGGAGCAAGCGGACGTTGTTTACGGCTGGTGGGCATCGGTATGGGACGTTTATTTGTTATGAATCGATCTTTGGGGATGAGATACGGCAGTTTGTGAGTGAGGGTGCGGAGGTGCTGGTGAACATCTCCAACGATGGCTGGTATGGGGACACGAGTGCTCCGTGGCAGCATCTGAATATGGTGCGGATGCGTGCGATTGAAGATCATCGGTGGGTGTTGCGGGCGACGAATACAGGGGTAACGGCTTCGATCGATCCGTACGGGCGGGTGGTGCAGTCTGCGCCGCGGCATCTGCGGACGGCGATCTCGGTGCAGTTTGGATACGAGCACGACCTGACGTTTTATGTGCGGCATGGAGATGTGTTTGCGTATGGCTGTGCGCTGGTGACACTGGCGGCGCTGGGTTTCAGCATGGTGCGGCGACGTGGGGTGGTGCTGAATTAGAATGAGTGCTTATGCTTAGCGATCTTGAATACGCCTACTCCCCAGTCCGCGACAAAGTGCGCGATCTGCGGGAGTATCTTTGACTCGGCGCGCCTGCGTCGGGAACTAGCAACTATTGAAGAGAAGATATCGGACCCCACGGTGTGGGCGGATGCTGCGCGTTCGCAGCCGTTGATGCGTGAGCGAAAGCGGTTGGAGACGCTGCTGGCCGATGATGCGGAGTTGGCGCGGCGGTGTGACGATATTGAAGCGTACTTTGACCTGGCGCGGGAGGGCGAACCGGTTGAGCCGGAGCTAAAGCGCGAGATCGATGCGCTGGTGGAGTATGCCGAGAAGCTGGAGTCGAAGACGATGCTCTTGGAGGAGACGGACGCGCTGAACGCGATTGTGGTGGTGCATCCGGGTGCGGGTGGGACGGAGAGCCAGGACTGGGCGGAGATGCTGATGCGGATGTATATCCGCTGGGGCGAGCGGGAGAACTTCAAGGTAGAGATCAACGAGATTCAGGATGGGGATGAGGCTGGGATCAAGTCGGCTACGTTCACCATCACGGGGGAGTATGCGTTTGGGTTGCTAAGCGGGGAGACGGGGGTGCACCGGTTGGTGCGGATCTCGCCGTTCGATTCGGTGAAGCGGCGGCATACGAGTTTTGCGAGTGTGTTTGTGTCGCCCGAGATTGATGACACGATTGTGATCGACATCAAGCCGGATGATTTGCGGATCGATACGTACCGTTCGGGCGGCAAGGGTGGGCAGCATGTGAATACGACCGACTCGGCGGTGCGGATTACGCATATTCCGACGGGGCTGGTGGCGGGTTGCCAGAACGAACGCTCGCAGCACAAGAACAAAGAGCGGGCGATGAAGATGCTGCGTTCGCGGCTGTACGAGTATGAGCTGGAGAAGAAGAAGGCGGTCAGCAAGAAGCTGGAAGACTCCAAGCTGGAGATTGGGTTTGGATCGCAGATCCGGAGCTATGTGCTGCAGCCGTACCGGATGGCAAAAGACCTGCGAACGCGGGTAGAAGTAGGTGATGTGGACCGGGTACTGGATGGGTATCTGGAGCCGTTTATCCGAGGGTATCTGCGGATGCGGCGCGAGGGTAACCTGCCAGCAGGTCCGATTGAGGACGATGAGATCTAGAAGGATGAAAAATAGCTTCTGACGCACTGATACCTGTGGTGGGTGGCGGACATCCAACAGTGGGACGGTTCGAGAGAACCTGGAGGGCATGATGGCAGCGAAGCCGGGTACGTCGGAGCTGGATGGGTTGCGGACGCAGTTGATTGCCCTTTTGCGAGGCGGGCAGGCCCATGTTGATTTTGAGACGGCGATCAAGGACCTGCCCGTGGAGATGCGAGGTAAGGTTCCGGCGGGGCTGCCGTATTCTGCGTGGCAACTACTGGAGCATATGCGGATTACGCAGCGGGACATTTTGAACTTCAGCGCGCCGCCTACGGGTGGGTACCATGCGCTGCCGTGGCCGGGGGCTTATTGGCCGGAGAGTGTCGAGCCTCCGTTTGCGAATGCGTGGGAGCAGACGGTGGCGGCGATCCTGAGCGACCGAGAGAAGTTTGAGGCGTTGTTACTGCGGCCTGAGGCGGATTTGTACAAGCCATTCCGGTGGGGTGATGGGCAGAATCTGCTGCGCGAGGCTCTGCTGATTGCCGACCACATGGCGTATCACCTGGGTGAGTTGGTGGTGCTGCGACGTTTGCTGGGTGTTTGGCCTGCGTAGAGAGGGTGTTGCGAGCTTTCGAGGAGAGTGATTTTTGAACGAGCCGGATGTGATTACAAGGATGCTGGGGAACCCCAGGGTGAAGCCAGTGACGATAGCGGTGGTGGGGTTGTCGGCGAATGAAGCCAAGCCGAGCCATTATGTTCCGGCCTATATGCAGGAACATGGCTACCGCATATTGCCGGTGAATCCTATGGTGGAGTCAGTGCTGGGGGAGCGGTCGTATGGATCGTTGCGGGAGTTGCCGGTAAAGCCGGATGTGGTGAATGTGTTTCGTCTGCCGAAAGATATTCCCGCAATTGTGGACGAGATGCTGGAGTTGGGGCTGACGAAGCTGTGGATTCAGATGGGGATTATTAATCTGGAAGCTGCGGCGCGTGCTGAGGCGGGCGGAATTGAAGTCGTGATGGACCGGTGCATTATGGTGGAGCATCGGCAGCATGCTGCTTCGTGAGCTGAGCGGGTCGCGGCTACAATCGTAAGAAATTCAGAATCGAGTGCCATGAAGACTTTTCGTTCTCTGTGTCTGTTGATGGTGGTTGCCAGCCTGGCGATGATGTCGGCGCGTGGCGTGGCCCAGTTGGCTGTGGTGGGCGATGGTGGGCCGGGGCCAGTGAAGGCGCAGCATCTGACGGCAGAGATGGTGTCGCTGTCGCCATCGATTGCCGCGGGCGGGACGCTGCAGGTGGGTCTGCTGCTGACGCTGGAGGAGCATTGGCATGTGTATTGGGTGAATGCCGGGGACTCGGGGGAGCCACCGAAGATTACCTGGACTTTGCCGGCGGGTGTGACTGCCGGGCCGATGCGGTTTCCTATTCCGAGTCGTCTGCCGCTGGGACCGTTGATGGACTTTGGGTATGAGGATTCGGTTGCGTTTCCAGTGGAGTTGACGGCGGCGAAGACATTGAAGCCGGGCCAGGTGCATTTGGATGCGAAGGTGAGCTGGCTGGTGTGTCGCGAGGTGTGCATCCCGGGCAAAGCGCACCTGGGACTTAATCTGACGGTGGTTCCGGCGACGGGTTCGAATAAGTCTGTGCAGCCGGTGGGTGCATTGGGCGAGGCGTTGTCGCTGATTCCGGGGCCGCTGCCGGCAACGGCGCAGGTGACGGTGCTGGGTGGCAAGACGGATTTTGTGGTGACGCTGACGACCGGACAGGCAGAGAGCGATGCGGAGTTTTATCCGCTGGATCAGGACCAGATTGCGAATGCTGCCGAGCAGACGGTAGAGAAGCTTCCGAATGGGATTCGACTGCGGGTGCAGCGGTCGGAGGATTTGAAGACGCTGCCGTCACAACTGCGCGGTTTGATCAAGCTGAGTGATACGCGGGCGTATGAGATTTCGGCGCCGGTGACTGCTGGCGAGGTGGCCGAGGCGCCAGGGAAGCCGGGGGCGAGCGAGGCGAGCGGGGTTACGACGATCAGTGCGATTGGGCTGGCGTTTGTGGGCGGAATCATATTGAACCTGATGCCGTGTGTGTTTCCGGTGCTGTTCCTGAAGGGGTTGGCGCTGGTGCAGTCCTCTGGCGAGGAGCGGAGTCGTCTGCGCAGCCATGGGCTGGTGTACACGCTGGGGATTCTGGTCTCGTTCTGGGCGATTGTGGCGGTGCTGCTGGTGCTGCGGGCGGGCGGGAGCCAGGCGGGATGGGGCTTCCAGTTGCAGTCTCCGACGTTTATTGCGGTGCTGGCGGCGGGGCTGTTCTTCTTTGCGT
>DAICZO010000367.1 GCA_027311125.1 Acidobacteriaceae bacterium | reverse complement strand
TGGGTTTGGTTATTAAAAGTGTGTGCGAGAGGGGAACAAAAGTTGTCGTTCTGCATTGCAGTTATGTAAGCTCTAGTCATAACAACTGCTCTACCGTTACAATCATCGGGCAAGCAGAAAATTCGAAGCGCCTATTTTTGCCGTCCGACAGAAACGAACGCGCCTATTTTGAAGGAGAATACCCGCCCCATGAAACTATTCGCACGGATTCCGGTTACGGCCGCCATGCTGGCTCTGCTGCTGGGCTCGACAACCGGGTGCAACCGCCTCAAGGCGCGCGACCAGCTAAACAAAGGTGTGCAGGCTTTCAAGAACGCACGCTATGAAGAGGCCGTCAACCACTTTCAGACCGCTATTGAGTTAGACCCTCAGTACGAAGCTGCGAAGTTGTATCTGGCGACTGCGTACTCGTACCAGGTGGTTCCGAATCTGGATACACCGGAGAATCTCGCGGTGGCGCAGAAGGCTCTGGATGGCTTCAATGAGGTGTTGGCGAAGGATCCGAACGATCTGACGGCGCTGAAGCAGATTGCCTCGATTGATCGCAACATTAAGAAGCTGGATGATGCCAAGATCTACGAGAAGAAGGTGATTGCGATTGCTCCGGATGATGCCGAAGCTCACTACACGGTGGGCGTGGTGGACTGGATGCAGTCGTACAAGAATGCGATCACGATTCTGGCTGCGGACGGTTTGACGGACGATGGTAACGGCAACCCGAAGAAGAGCAAGGGTGCCTGCCAGAAGCTACAGGAAGCGAACACAGCGCTGGTGACTGAGGGCTTGCAGTATCTGACGAAGGCTGTCGAGATCAACAAGACCTACGACGATGCTATGCAGTATCTGAACTTGACCTATCGCCGGAAGGCCGATCTGGAGTGCGGGGACGACAATGCTCGCAAGGCTGATCTGGCGCAGGCGGATGACTGGAGCCAGAAGGCAATGGGCGCTCGCAAACAGAACGAGTTGGAGAAAGAAAAGAAGAACTCTGGCGGCGTAACGATGCAGTAGTTTCGCTGCTGGCAGTGGATGAACGAGAGAGCCTCCCCGATGTGGGAGGCTCTTTCTTGTTTGGGGATATTTCGTTTGTCGTCGTGTGTGATGTGATGTGGGCAGCATTGGGAGAGGTGATGGGGGCATTGCGGGCGGTGTGGCGGACGATGCTGGTGGGTGCTGTGGTTGCTGCGACGATGTTGTGCGGCAGGATGACCAAGGCCGAGACGCCGGAGGAGTTGACGGTGTTGCTGCAACGCATGGAGCGGAATCTGAAGGCGAACCAAATTCAGATGTTGCAGTATACGAACGATGAGCTATGGCATAACCGCAACTTCGATAAGCACGGCAAGGTGACTCTGGATGAGACGGCTCGCTACGAGACGGTATTTGTGGAGGGGCTGCCGTATCGCAAGAAGGTGGAGGAGAACGGGAAGCCGCTGAGTGGCAAGCAGGCGGCGGCGGAGGCGAAACGTTATGCGGAGACGGTGGCTGAGCGGAAGCAGATGGGAGTGGAGGCGAAGCGTCGCAGCCTGCTGTCGCGACATGTGAACTTCGATCTGCCACTGATGCATCTGCCGACGCTGTTCGACAACCGGGTGGTGGGCCATGAACAGGT
>DAICZO010000366.1 GCA_027311125.1 Acidobacteriaceae bacterium | reverse complement strand
GGGTAAAAAAAACAGCCGTCCCGGTGGGGGACGGCTGTATTTTTGCTGGTGTGGAGGGGGATTTAGACGGTGGCCGCTGCGGGAACCTGGTCGAGGACTTTGGTCCATTCCTTGGCGGAGCGAGTGGCGTGGGCCTGCTTGTGGAAGGCGTAACCGGCGATGAGTGGGAGAGCGAGGGTGGCCTCGGAGTAGACCATCTGCTCGTAGGTGAGATCGACCTTGCCCCAGGAGCTGGCTTCTTTGAGCGTGGAACCGGAGAGCGCGCCGTCACGGGCGTCGGCGACGGTGATCTGGATGGCATACTTGTGCATGGGAGCGTCTACCCCGAGGATCTCGGCAGAGACGACGATGTCCTGGGCGAAGTTCTTGGGGGTTCCGCCGCCGAGCATGAGGAGGCCGGTGGAGGGGTTGGCGATTTTGAGCTGGGTGAGCTCGTAGAAGTCTTTGGCAGAGTCGATGGAGACCATCGGCTGGCCTTGGCGGGCGTGCTGGTGGGCGACGAAGCCGAAGCCGGCAGAGCAGTCGGAGAAGGCGGGGACGAAGATGGGGATGTTTTTCTCGTAGGCTGCGAGGATGATGGAGTCGACACCGCCGTTCTGGGGGGTCTTGCCTTCGCGCTGGAGGTAGGCACCCATCTCGCGGATGAACTCGCGGGAGCTATGGGGGCGAGGCTCGAGGGAGTTGGTGATCTGGTGGGTGACTTCGTCGCAGATGCGCAGCTCATCTTCGTCGATGAAGGTGTCGTAGATGCGGTCGATGGCGAGTTCGCGGAGGACGGCGTCTTCGTTGCCGTATTTGTACTGGTCGTCGGCGATGTAGTGCTTGAATCCGAGGGCTTCGAAGAAGTCCTGATCGACGATGTTGGCGCCGGTGGAGACGATGCCGTCGACCATGTTGTTGCGGATCATGTCGATGAAGATCTGCTTGAGGCCGGCGGAGACCATGGAGCCTGCGATGCAGAGGATGACGCCACATTCGGTGTCGCGGAGCATCATGTCGTAGATGGAGGCTGCGCGGTAGGTGTCGCGGGAGCTATAGGCCATGTGCTGCATGGCGTCGACCAGGGCGACTACGTTGTGCTGCTTGATGTCGATGTGCTGGATGGGGCGGTCGAGGAGTTCTTTTTTATTGATCATGGCACTTACTAGGATAGCAAGTGGAATGGCTGAATTGGCGCATGTTTCTGTGAAATTCCACGAAAGCGGGCTGAAGTGCGGGGTTGGCTAGGGTTGGTCGGTGAAGATGGCTTCTATGGTGGTGTCGAAGAGGCGAGCCAGTTTGAAGGCGAGGGGGAGGCTGGGGTCGTATTTTCCGGTCTCGATGGCGTTGACGGACTGGCGGGAGACCTCGAGTTTCTGGGCGAGGTCGGCCTGGGACCAGTTTCGTTCGGCGCGCAGGATGCGGAGGCGGTTATGCATTCTCCGTGCTCCGGGGCGTGGCATCGTTTCGGTACTGGATGGCCTGGGCGATTGCGAAGACGATCCAGAAGACGACCCACTGGCTGAATGGTGGGAGTGGGGCGAGATCGCCGAAGCTGCGGAGGAAGTCGTTGTAGGCCCCGATGGCGAGGACGACGAAGGCGGCGGCGAGCAGCGAGCGGACCATGAGCATGCGGACGTACTCGTCTTTTTCGTCGCGAAGGTAGGTGACGACGACCGCAAGCATGGCGAAGATGCAGAAGGCAGGCATCGCGGAGAGCAGATAGACGGTGATGCCGTGGGGGTGATGACGATGGACGAAGGTGGCGGTTCCGAAGACGGCGAGTAGATAACCGCCCATGGTGAGGGCGACGCCGGCGTTGTAACGGCGCATGGCGGGAGAGGTGTTGCGTAGGAAAGGATTGCAGGTCATGGGGATTGTCCTTGGGTGGAGAGGCTGATGTGGGCTATTCCGCTGGGGATTTGTGTTGGCGGAAGATGAAGACCTTAGCGGCAGCGGTGATGCAGACGAGGATGATGGGGAGCCAGATGAGGGAGACTTGGGGGATGGTGTCGTGGGAGAAGAGTTCCGCCATTCCCCAGACGGTGGCGAAGCCCATGGTGATGACGGTGGCCCAGACGAAGGAGCGGGTGAGGAGGATGCGCTGGAACTCGTCGAACCTGCGCAGGACGAGGGTGCCGGAGTTGACGAGCAGTGCGAAGAAGAAGGCTCCGGCGAGGGCTGCGAAGACGATACGGGTGGGGGTGACGGGCTTGTCGCGGATGATCTGGGCGCAGACGAGGTAGGCAATGAGGCAGACGGAGGTGATGATCTGTCCGCGGCGGATGAATTTGCGATCGGCGGGGTTGTTGGGCTGGCAGCAGAGCATGGATGGTGTCCTTTACTTAGTGACAAGTAGACTTTACTTGTGACTGCGACGCGTGTCAAGGGGGCTTGTCATTTATTTTTTAGGGGTACGTGCGCCCTGACGCCGGGCGGGTGGCACTTTGTACGGTGTTGGACGCTGCGCGTGTTACGTGCCGCTTGCGCTTGGCGTGTTTTTGGTGGGATGGCTTAGGCTGGTTGCATGAATGTGAACTTTGCCGAGCGGGCGCATAACCATAACTGGAAGCTGGACCCGATTGTGCGGTCTTTGCTGGATACAGATTTTTACAAGTTGCTGATGCTGCAATTTATCTGGAAGAACTTTCCGGCGGTGCAGGTGACGAGCGAGGTGGTGAACCGGACGGTGCGGGTTCGGTTGGCGGAGCGGATTGATGCTGGGGCGCTGCGGGAGCAGATGGAGCATGTGCGGGGGCTGCGTTTTCGGCGGAGCGAGATGGTGTGGCTGGCGGGCAATACGTTCTATGGGGTGAGGACGATCTTTGAGCCGGGGTTTCTGGAGTGGCTGGAGAAGGACTTTCGGCTGAGTCCGTATGAGATTACGGAGCAGGATGGGCAGTTGATCTTGCGGTTCAGCGGGTTGTGGACCGAGGTGACGATGTGGGAGGTGTATGCGCTGGCGATGGTGAGTGAGTTGAAGACGCGGTGGGCGTTGAGTCATCTGAGCGAGCTGGAGCTGGATGTGTTGTATGCGCGGGCGAAGACGCGGCTGTGGGACAAGATTGAGAAGCTGCGGGATGTGGAGGGGCTGAACGTTTCGGACTTTGGGACGAGGCGGCGGCACAGCTTTCTGTGGCAGGAGTACTGCGTGCAGGCGATGCAACGGAG
>DAICZO010000362.1 GCA_027311125.1 Acidobacteriaceae bacterium | reverse complement strand
GGGTAAGGCTTGTGGGGGCAGGACCCGATTGGGTGTCGGTGGGGCCGGGCAGGCTGGGATTGGGGGTGAGCCAGTACGGCGGGTTTAGGTGGGAGAGGGAATCGTTGTCGGCCGCTATAGGGGTGTACTCATCGGTTGGTTCGTCGCCAGCTTGGATATGGAAGAGATTTGCGCGGAAGGTTGGGGTGTCGGCTTCATCGCAGGGTTGGTAGAAGGCTTCGTAGGAGGGGTAGACGAGTGCTACTGCGAGAGCAAGGGACAGCGCCGCTGCGGTTGTTTGGGTGAAGCGGGCTCCGTTCAGGGTTAGGGCTAGGCTAAGACTCAAAACTGCGGCGACGATAGCAAGGAGGCGCCAGGGGAATTGGAGGAAGCGGATCTCGGGAAGGTGGTTCCAGAGAGGGGCGGAGAGTGGCGTGAGGAGCAGGGCAATGGTCAGGGTAAGGAGAGCGAGCGGGAGGAGTAGTCTGCGGTTGTTGGTTGTTGGTGTGGTGCGGAGGCGCAGCAGGGCGAGGAGGGTGGCGGTGAGCAATAGGACAGCGATGATTGAGGCGCTGTGAAGGACGGTGTCGTGGAGGAGTTCGTCGGGGGTGGCCCCGGTGTGATGGAAGAGGAAGTTGTCGGCGATACGCATGCCGGGGAGGATAGCCATATTGATCTGGACATAACGTCGTTCGTAAGCGGCGGGAATAAGGTAGAACGCGGAAAGACCCAGACCGAGTAGGGCTCCAGCGGTTGTGGTGCGAGCCAGTTGCAGGCGTGTTTGGTGGGGTGAAGTGGCTCGATAGGTGGACAAGCGAATGAGAGTGAGCAGGGCCAGGGTATAGCTGCTCATGACAGCGGCGGGGGCGTTAGTGAGCCAAAGTATCGCTACTGGGATGGCGATGCGGGGGATAGTGACGCGGTGGCGGAGGATTGCGAGCAACAGCAGGGGTATCCAGGCGGCGGCAAGCAACTCGGCGTAGGCGGTGCGCTCGTAGGCGGTAAAGAGCATGTAGGGGTTGAGCAGGTAGAACGTAGCACCGAGTAGGGCGGCGGCGGGTGTAGTAAAGGTACGAGCGAAGTGGTGGAAGGTGAGTCCCGCCGCGGAGAGGGCGAGCCAGGTGTAGAGGACGGGGGTCCAGGCGAAGGGGAACAGGAGAGTGAGGAGGGCTCCGATGGTCCAGGAGAGTGGGGGGTAGAAGATGAAGCGGGGCTCTCCGGCGTTGTAGGCGGGTGTAGAGGCCCATTGGGGGTGCAGATTACCGTGAGAGAAGTTGTGGGCGGCTTCCAGCCAGTTGAGCAGGTGGAAGGTGAAATCGTGGCCGCAAGAGCAACCTCTAACAAGAAGTGGGAAGACAGCGATGAACGCAGCGATGGGGAGGATGAAGTAGGAGAGCCGGTCGCGCTGCATAAGATCGAGACTAACGCATGCGGCAGATGCAGCAGATGCATTGGCTGCGGCTGTAGGTGAAGCCAGAACGAGTAGTAGGCCCCATGACTCGTTCCGGCTTTGGTTGATAGTTAGTTACGGAAGCGGCGGCGAATGGCTCCTGCGGCACCGAGTATGCCGGTGGCCATTAGGGTTAGGGAGGCAGGTTCTGGAACTGAGCTGGTGTAGTCCAGAACTGCGGTTCCGCCGACACCGCTGGGGAAGTTTAGGGTGACGGTGTCACCAGAGAAGCTATAAGTCAGACCTAACGTGTTGGAGACAAGAGAGAATCCAGTGAAGGCGCTGTCAGTAAAGGTCATCTGGTAAGGAGCATTGATGCAGCCGCCAGTTTTCAGGTAGGGGATGCAGGTATCGGAGACGGTGAGGGTGGAGCCGGTGAAAAGTGCCGTATCGAGATCGGCGCTGGACTCGAATCCAAAGGAGGCTGTTGGTGAAATGTTGAAGGTAGTGCCGCCCGCACTGTTGGAGTATCCGGAGTTGGGAACAAAGTCGTGGACAATGTTGTTCTTATCAAAGTAATTGGTGGAGCCTAAACCGCTGAAGGTGATGGATCCGGAGACAGAAGTCCCAAGACCGGAGAGTCCGTCGGCACGCATGGTGGCGCTGGACACGCAGATAATACAGATAGTCAGGACGGTAGCAAAAATTTTCATAAGAGGCCTCTGCTCCTGTAGCAAGCAATTGTTGGGCCATTCCTGTTTTTCTTGATTTTTTCAATAAAAGCTAGTTACTAACTGTATTAGGCGGCTTCAGTGTGAGGTCTTCGATGAAGTAACTGCAATAACAAGCGAGGTGTGTGCAATATTTTGCGGGCAGGTGAAGCGAAATATATCCCTATCGAACGTTTTCTGATCAACGACTTTTAAGTTGAGGTTTGGCGTTAGGAAGAGAAAGGGCAATGGTGACAGCCAGGAGGGACAGTATGGTGAGGAGGGACAGGATTGGGCCTAGTTGGAACCATGGGGCCGCAAGTATTTTGATGGCAGCAAACAGCAGGATACTGGCGAGGCCGTAGTGGAGGAAGCGAAGTCTGTCGAGCAGGTGAGCCAGAAGGTAGTAGAGCGAACGCAGTCCCATGATGGCCATGATGTTGGAGGTGTAGGCAAGGAATGGGTGGCTCGTGATGGAGAGAACCGCGGGGATGGAGTCGAGGGCGAAGATAAGGTCAGTGAGTTCGATGGCGATGAGGCAAAGGAACAGGACGGTGATAAGGGGGCGTCGTGTGGGACTCTCTGCTGCGGGAACAAGAAAACGGTCTTGACGGAGGCTGACGGGGTGGACTTTGGCGAGCCAGCGCAGCCAGACGGGTGGCTGTTCGCTGGGTGTTTCGCTGTTGGGCATGAACAGACGGATGGCAGCCGCGAGGAGGATCACAGCGAAGATGTAGCTAATCCAGTGGAAGCGTGCGAGCAAGGATAGGCCTGCTGCGATGAAGGCCGCACGCATAGGGATTGCGCCGAAGACGCCCCATAAGAGGACCTTGGGCTGACGTGCTGGTTCGATGTGGAAAAAACGAAAGAGGAGCAGGAAGACGAAGAGGTTGTCAATGGAGAGGGACTCTTCGATTGTGTAGCCTGCGATGTACTGTATGGCGGCGGTGTGACCCATGGATCGGAAGATGAAGAGTGCGACTGCTAAGGCTGCTGCGATCCAGACTGTGGTCGCGACGATGGCGTTGCGGTGGGTCTTGTCGTCGGAGGATTGAGAGGAGCGGCGCCGTGCGAAGGCCAGTTCGGCGCTGAACAGCATGAGGATGAAGAGGTGAAAGCCGATCCAGTGGCTAAGGGGGGTGGCAGGCATGTGATTCTTATGATGCTATCGCGGCTGGATTTGATCGGGTGATATCGCGATGGAATTTCATGACAGGTTTTTACGCATTGACGTAGGATGAGGCGTTGTTTGGGCCTCATGGGCTCACAAAATCTGCAGTAATGGAGAGTATATGAAGATACCGATTCGTTCTTTGGCGGTGGTAGCAGGGGTGCTGATGTCGCAGGCGATGCTTGCGCAGGCTCCGGCAGGTTCCACCGGGCAGTGCAAAGATGGCACGTACACAACTGCAGCAAGCAAGATGGGTGCGTGCCGAGGGCATCAAGGGGTGAAGGAGTGGTTTGCAGCCACTGCTGCCAAGCCAACTGCTGCTGCGAAGACTGCTCCTGCGACGGCACCGGCTGCTGCAGCTACAGCAGCCCCAGCAACTAAAGCTGCACCCGCTGCAGCGATGACGCAGGCTGCTGGCGGAGGAACTGGAATGGTTTGGGTGAATACCGACTCCAAGGTCTACCATTGCCCGGGAACACGGTATTACGGGAAGACGAAGGCAGGGAAGTACATGTCGGAGGCGGACGCTAAGGCTATGGGCGCACATGCCGATCATGGGACGGCTTGCACCAAGTAACTTTGTCTATGGGCGTGTACGAGGCGGTGTGGGATTTGATCCTATGCCGCCTATTTAGTTTTGGAGGGCCAGAAAAGCAGAGGGTAGGGCGCAGAGGTCGTGGCTTATGTTGTCGTCGTTCGGCGATGAGCGTGTAACAGGGGTTAGCGCTGGTTGATAAGACGGATAACTTCGAGGAAGAGATCGGCGGAGATTTGGAGGGAGTGAGGGCTGATCTTGTCCATCGTGTCGAGGGCGGTGTGGTGGTAGCCGTCGGGGAGTGCACTGGTACGGGGCCCGTAGTCAATGTCGATGATGTCCAGTACGGGGATGCCACGCTGCTGGAAGGGGAGATGATCGTCATTGACCTGCGTATCGTATTTGAAGACGTTAGCCAGGTGGCCGGTATTTTTGGCGGCCTGATGAAGAAGGTCGAGGAGCCAAGGGGTGGAGTTGGCGTCGCGATCGATGTTGAGGTCTTTGTCGCCGATCATGTCGGCTAGGAGGAATGCCTTGATTTTAGAGATAGTTCCGTTGGCGGACCACTTTGCCGCAAGATGTCGGGTGCCATAAAGGGAGTCGGAGTTGGTCCACTCCTTGATGGCTTCCTCACCATCGTCGAAGACGAGCCATATGCTGTAGCCCTCGGGGGGGTGGGCTCGAAGGTAGGCTCCTAGTTCGATGAGGAGGGCGGTGGTGCAGCCTCCGTCGTTGGCGCCAACGAAATTGATGTCTTTAAGTGGGTAGTTGGTCTCGTAGTGGGAGGCGATAACAATGACACCGTCCTTTTTGCCGGGGTAGCGGACGATGTAGTTGCGCATGGCGAGAAGACCGACGGGAGTATTCGCGGAGAAGCTGTCGACCTCGAAGGTGCCTTTGGCGACCTCAGGGGCGAAGTGTGACTTGATAAATGCTTCAGCTTTGAGGTGGTCCGGTGAGCCTACCCAGCGGTGAGGCGCAGTTGTGACGTACTGCTCGGTGAGGTTATAGATGGCCTGTCCACTGATGCGTGGGGTGGCTTTCTGTGCATGAGCAGGCAGGGCAATTACAAGTATCACGAGGCAGAGGCGAAGTACTGAGAGCGTTGCTGTACTGAGCCATGGAAGTTGGCCCGACGGCTTGATGGTGCGCGGGTGATATTGAAGTGAGACTTTTGGTTGGGCGTAGATCATGCGTCGGTGGTCTCTTTGGCTTTGCGGCGTGCAGGGTGTACGAAGTAGGCTACGCCGACGCCGACCAGATAGAGGACCAGCATGGGGCTGGCGAAGAGGCACATGCTGACGGGGTCGGGTAGAGGACAGATGATAGCAGCAATAAGAAAGATGATGAGGATGGCGTAGCGAATATGTTTCAGGAGAAATTTCGCATCGACGATACCGAAGAGCGAAAGGAAGAAGATGAGGATGGGTAGTTCGAAGGTAATGCCGAGGCCGAGGATGACGGCGAGGAAGAAGCCAGTGTAGTCCTCGATGGTGAGGATAGGGTGGAAGCGTTTGCCGAAGTCAAGGACCAGGACCTTGATTGCGCCGGGTAGAACCCAGTGGTATCCGAACCATGCGCCAGCCATGAAGAGGCCGATGGTTGCAGTCATGAAGGGTACAACGTAGCGTTTTTCGTTCTGGTAGAGGCCGGGGGAGATGAAGAGCCAGATTTGATACAGGATGAAAGGCGAGGCGAGGATAGCTCCGCCGAGAAGGGCGGTTTTGAGGTAGAGATTGAGGCCGTCGGTGGGGTGTGTGAAATTGAGGGCGATGTGGAGGTCGTCGAGGGGCTTCTGGATGATGCCATAAAGCTGCTCATGGAAGAAGTAGGCGACAGCAAAACCTACGAGTAGGAAGAGCACGGAGCGGATGAGGCGCTTGCGGAGTTCTTCGAGATGCTCCATGAGGGACATACCGGGAAGTTCCGCGCGGTCGGAGACGGCAGAGCGAACGCGATCGATGGGGTCGAGGTCAGCCATGGAGAGGAGCCTCGCTGGTGGTGCTGGGTGAGGATGGGGTTTCGTTACGGTCAGGATGCTGGGCGATGGCGAAGTGATCGGTTGACGGGATGGTGTTGCCTGAGGATTCGGGTTCTGGTGCGTGGGGGATCGCGTCAAGTATGGATGCCAGGGCCGAGCGTCCAGTGGGGAGTCCGGTGGAGGGTGGCATTATGCTGAGTTCCCCCTCGGTGGCGATGGGGAGTGGTGTAGGCGCTACCGCAGGTACGGCTTCGGATGTGGCGACGACGGTGTCGTGGGTTGTAGTGAAGTCGGGGGCGTCTGGAGTGGACGAGGAGTTTTCGGTAAGGAGCGGTGGAAGTGGAGCGGCCGCTTCCATGGCGGCGATCTTTTTTTGCTGTTCGGCCTGGTCGGCAAGGCGTAGTTCTTCGTCCATCTGCATACGGAATTCGTTGGAGGCGCGGCGGAATTCAGCCATGAGTTTCCCTAACTGACGGGCGAGCTCGGGCAGCTTCTTCGGACCGAAGAGGAGGAGAGCGAGAATAAAAATAAAGGCGCTATCGCCGAGGCTCGGCATACTTAATGTCCATGATACGGATTACGGGTGAGGGGTACAAATGGATGCATCCTGTTCACACTGTTGTAGGATTATGTGTGTAGGTTGGAAAGTTTAGTCAGTCTGCCGTAGGGTTCAGCTTGCATCGTTCGTACGAAGCCTACGTCCAATGTACTAAGCATGGTGGAATGATGCCATGTGTGTCGTGAGCAGTGAATCCGTAATGGTTGCAACATCCCCGTAGGTTGGGTGGCGTCAGGAATGAGCCGACACAGCGAATCTACTGCAGCCAAACAGTTGTGAATGCTTTCAACATCCCCGTCTCTGAGGCGAAGGTCGGTACGGACTCTGTTCCTTACCCAACGACCCCGAGAGACTGAAGGCGGAGTACTTTGAACGGTGTATTGGATGAGGTAGCGGTTTTGACCGTGCCTACAATTGAATCTGAGACGTGTTCGCTTAATAACTACCTGGCACAACCTGACGACACAATGGATGCGCGGATTGCCGAAGCGCGGGCGAAACTGGGCACAGATGTTGTACTGCTGGGACACCATTATCAGCGGGATGAAGTGATCCGATTTGCCGACTATACAGGCGATAGCTATAAGCTGAGCAAGGTGGCAGCGGAGACCAGTGCAAAGTACATGCTGTTCTGCGGGGTCCACTTCATGGCTGAGACGGCGGACGTTCTAGGGCAGCCTTGGCAGCAGGTGATTCTGCCGGATTTGAATGCGGGCTGCTCCATGGCTGACATGGCGGAGATCGGGCAGGTACAAGACTGCTGGGACTCCCTGGAGCGGCAGGGGGTTGGGGGCTCCAGTGGGCTGATTCCGCTGACCTATATGAATTCGGCGGCTGCAATCAAGGCATTTTGTGGGGAGCGCGGTGGACTGGTTTGCACCTCGTCCAATGCCCGGGGAGCGTTTGAGTGGGCGTTTGCACGGGGCGAGAAGATTCTATTTTTGCCTGACCAGCATCTGGGACGGAATACCGCGTTTGCAATGGGAATTCCACTGCATGAAATGGTCGTGTGGGACCCGTATCAGATCAACGGTGGAGTTTCGCTGGATCGTCTGAAAACGGCGAAAGTCATTTTGTGGAAGGGCCACTGTAGCGTGCATCAGCGGTTTTTGCCGGAGCATGTGGACCGGGTACGCCGGGAAGAACCCGAGATGCAGGTGATTGTCCATCCGGAGTGCCGCTGGGAGGTTTGCCAGAAAGCGGATGCTGTCGGATCCACGGAACGGATTATTGAGGTGATTGAGAGAGCACCTGTGGGTTCTAGCTTTGCTGTAGGGACGGAGATCCACCTGGTGAACCGGTTGATGAAGCGGTTTGCGCCTCTGGGTAAGCGAGTGATTACTCTGGACGATGCAGGTTGCCTTTGTACTACGATGTACCGGATCAGTCCGCAGCACCTGGCGTGGGCCCTGGAGAATCTGGTGGAAGGACGCGTGGTGAATCACATCAAGGTCGATACAACGGTAAAGGAGTGGGCGAAGGTTGCACTGGACCGGATGCTTGAGGTGCAGGTGTGAGCAAGACCTTCACACTACAGGAGGCGCAGACGCTGCTGCCGGTTCTGGAGGCGCTGCTCAAGCGCGCTCGCACGGCTGCGTTGAAGTCGGCTGAGATTGAACTGGAGATGCAGCGGCTCAGTCATCGGATATTTTTGTCGGGTGGGATGCATGTGGATGTCGCGGTGGCTGCGCGGCGGCGGGCCGAGCGGGACAAGGCCGCGCAGGAGACCAAGGATACGATTGTTGAGATTGAAGCAATTGGGGTACATGTCCAGGACCTGGAGTTGGGGATGCTGGATTTTCCCTGCAACGTGGAAGGAAAGACGGTGTTGCTCTGCTGGAAGCTGGGGGAGCCCGCGATTGCTCATTGGCATGGGCCGGAGGATGGACCGGAGGAGCGGCAGCCGTTGGATGCGCGGTTTGGAAAAGGTGAGCGGGAGCGGCTGAATTAGATCAGGTGGCATGTGCTACGGTCCCTGGGTGGTGATTTTGGGACGACAAAGCGAGTGCACTATGGATAGCTGTTTATACTCGATGTATGTATGAAGTAATGGGTGTGCGTGGGTTCGGGCTGCGAGTGATGTTGTTGCTTGCAGGGGCTTTGGTGATGGTGCCGGCGGCGGCGCGGGCGCAGGATAACTACGAGATACAGGTGTATGGAGCGGATACTGTTCCAGCTAAGAACACCATGGTGGAGGTGCATAGTAACTTCACCGTAGATGGTTCGAAGGCGGCACCAGGGTCGAAGTATGCGGTAGACGGAACGTATCCTACCAATCATGCGGAACACGAGACGCTGGAGATCACGCAGGGTGTGACGAGCTGGTCTGAGGTGGGGTTTTACGTGTTTACCAGTGCGAGCCAGCAGACGGGATACCAGTGGGTGGGGGATCATATTCGCCCGCGGGTGCGGGTTCCGGATAGCTGGAAGTGGCCAGTTGGGGCGAGCATGTCCTTCGAGGTTGGGTATCAGCGGGCGCGGTTTTCGCCAGATACGTGGACGATGGAGGTTCGACCGATTGTAGATAAACAGATGGGCAAGTGGTACTGGGCGTTCAATCCGGCGCTGGATCGTAGTTTTCATGGGCCTGGGGTCTCACAGGGTGTGACGTTTAGCCCCAATGTGAAGGTGAGCTACGACTTTACGAAGAAGGTCACGGGTGGGCTGGAGTACTACGCGGCATATGGTGATCTGGGTGGGTTCGATGCGCTGCATGATCAGCAACAGCAGTTCTTCCCGTCTATCGATCTGAACCTGTCGCCGAAGTGGGAGGTTAACTTTGGCGTGGGGATAGGGCCTACTGCTGCTACGGACCACTGGATTGTTAAGGCGATTGTGGGGCGACGGTTCACGTTTGGACATCATGATCCTGAGGTGCATGCTACGGCGGAGACGAAGCCGAAAGACTAAGTTTGAGACAATCTGCCTGACGTTAGTCCTATGCAGAGGAGCGGGTGCCGATGTGGTGTACTCGCAACGCGAGGCCTTTTGATCAGCGCGATGGGTTTTGGGGATGAGAGGAATGGGACGATGAATCTGGATGAGTTGATTGCTGGACTGCCCGGATATGCGAAGGACTTGACCCTGAATTATTCCTAATTGGTGCTCCACAATTCAGAGCTTACGGTGGAGCAGTTGTGGGGTACGGTGGTAGCTACGGCGATCGCGACACGGTGTGGGGAGTTAACGGCAGCGGCGGTGACGCGTGCCTCCGAGGTATTGAGCCCAGAGGTGCTGGAGGCGGCTAAGGCTGCTGCCGCGCTGATGGGGATGAACAACGTTTACTACCGGTTTCATCACCTTACGAAGAATGACATGTATGCAACGCTTCCAGCGCGGTTGCGGATGAGTGGTTTGCGAGGGCATGCCGCGGATGCCGTTGACTTTGAGCTATGGTGCCTGGCGGTGAGCGCGGTGAATGCGTGCGGAAAGTGTGTGGACTCGCATGAGCAGGTTCTGCGGGACAAGAAGGTGACGGAGCAGTTGATTAATGCCGTGGTCAGGGTGACTTCGGTGATTCATGCGATTGGGGTAGTTCTGGATGCAGAGCGGGCGGTCTCTACTCCAGCCAAGATTTAGGTGTGGTTGCAGAATGGAACGGCGTGGGCTGTTGCTCACGCCGTTCTCTTCTTAAGGCGTGGAGCTGGTGGTTTTAGGCTTTGGAGCAAGAGTTGCTTCGGGTTTGCCGCCTGGGTTCCACTGGGGGTGCCAGGCAGTATTGCTGAGCCACCGTATGGGGGCGACCATGGAAGCGATGGCATTGGTAATGTGGTTAAAATCAATGGTGCGGAGTTCGTCGGAGGGCTGGTGGTAGTCGGTGTGGAGTCCGAAGCTGGAGACGGTGTGGGCGATGATGCCCTGACGTGCGAGGGTGATGTTGTCAGAACGCTGGAAGAATTGTTCCTTGGGGTGGGGGTCCTGCACAAGATGGGCACCGTGGCGTGCGAGTTCAGGTCCGAGAGTGGAGCGTTCGAAGCCGGTCAGCCAGAGAGTTCCAGGCGGGACGGCCGAGTCCGGTCGTCCGATCATCTCAAACTCAAGGTTGGCGACGATGGTGTTGAGAGGGACGGGCGAGTGCTGGAGGAATGCACGAGCGCCGAAGCCACCCATCTCCTCAGAGCCAAAGATGGCGAAGACGATGGTACGGGAGGGTCGTGGGCCGGCGGCAAGAAGTCGGGCGAGGGCAAGTACGGCAGTGGTGCCGGAGGCGTCGTCGTCAGCGCCGTTATAGATAATGTCGGCTGTAGGATTGGCTGGGTCAGGTTTTGCTACCCCGAGGTGGTCGAGGTGGGCGGTAAGCAGGATAACCTCATTGGAATCTGTGGTTCCCCGAAGGATGCCGATGGCGTTCCATGTTTCGGTGCGGGAGGTGTCTTCCATGCGGGCGAGACGTTGTTGGAGACGAGGCGATAGGGCGGCGGGGAGAGCGCTCTTTTGGAGATAGGAACCTTCATCGCCACCGGGTTCGAGTCCGAGGGACTGGAACTGAGAGGCGGCGAATAGAGCAGCGATGTGCTCATCGCGGGTCGCTGAGCCTCTGCCGTGTAGTGCGTCATCGCTGAGAAAGGCCATGTCGGCACGGACTTCACGGGCCAGAATGCGGGTTTCGGATGTCGTTTGCCTGCCTTCGACGTCGAAGGGTTTAGAGGATTCGCCAAAGAGGGTTGCTGAGACGAGTAGGGTTGAGACGAGTGCGGCGGTGGCCCAGCGAGGCAGTAGCGAAGGGGATGGCATAGGCGGGATTATAGTAGACCGCCTGCGTTGCTTGCGATGGGTTGGCGACGGAGCAGGGATTCATTTGAGATGATAGTTGTGTCGATGTACAAGAAGGGAAGCGGGCGATGATGATGGAGTTGAAGGGCAGGCAGTGGTGGTTGGTGGGTGTGTGCTGTCTGCTGGCTTTGACTGGCTGCAGTGGATTTTTTGTGCCTACGTCGACGGCTTATGGAACCGGCACAGGAACCGGGACGACGCCTACTACGACGACCAATCTCGCTTATGTCGTCAATACGGTTACAAATACGGTGAGTGGTTTTAATTTGGGGTCAGGGACACTAACGAGTGTACCTAGCATGCCCTATCTGATTGGGTTTACTCCCCAGGCGGCTGTCGTATCGCGGGCAAATTCTTATCTGTATGTGGCTGGGCCGGGAGCTATCTATGCGTATCTGATTGGAGCAGATGGGTCTCTCAGTGCGCCAGCTTCGGGGGCGGGTGTGGTCATCGTAAATTGCGTATCGCTGGATGTGTCTCCGGATGGGAACTGGCTATTTGGTCTGGATGGGACGACGACGCAGTTGGATGTGTATCAAATAACGCCATCAACGGGAGGGTTGACGCTGGTAGGTGCAGTTCCGTATGCAGTAACGAATGCGCAGGTGGTACCGAAAATGGTGAAGGTATCGCCGGACGGAACGCTGGTGTTTGCATCGCTGGGAACCGGAGGGGATGCGATCTTTACGTTCAACACGACGAATGGTACTGCACTGTTGAGCCAGATGCTGGCACCGGTATCTTTGACGACGAGCGACAACGGACTGGCAGTGGACAAGACCTCGACGCATTTATACATTGCGCGCAGTGGGACATCGAGCGGGATGGCGGTTTACACGATTGGGGCTGGCGGTGCTTTGACCTCGGTGAAGAATTCGCCGTTTGCTGCTGGGACGCAGCCGCTGTCGGTGGTCCTTGATAGCACGAGTTCGTACGCGTATGTGGCGAATGGGAGCGGCGGGACGATCAATGGATTTGGGGTGTCGTCGATTGCCACTGGGGTTGTGACCGCGTTGAACGGGTCGCCCTATGCGAGCGGCGTCAATGTAAGGTCGTTGGGCGTGGACAGTACGGGGAAGTATCTGCTGGCGGTGGGCTTCGGCGGATCGCCGGACTTGACTATGTATAGCTTCGATACGACGGTAGCTGGAAAGCTGGATCAAGTGGCGACATCAGCGACGGGAACCGATCCTGCCGGTGCTTTGGCTGTGGCTCTGTCGCACTGAGATGGCGTCGGAGCAGGTGCTGGTGGAGGTGCTATAGCAGGTTCGGGTGTCTTTGGCTGAGCTTGCCGGTGCTATGGTTGAGAGAACGCTGTTGTGGAGATTTCCAGTTATTTTTGCGAATTTGATACAAAACGATGGACTAGACCGATGTGGTTCCGTGCGGGGATGGGGCCGCGTGATGTTGGTTGCGAGCTTGTCGGTGGGCTTGCTGTTGTCTGGGTGTTCTCGGCTGCGGCCAAAGCCGGTGTTTCCTGTTGTGTACGTGACGGCGAAGCAGACGTATCTGCGCGACCGGGTGGCCGCAGTTTCTAACCGGACGGCTACGGTGGTGAACGGGGACCGGTTGGAGGTTCTGGAGCATGGCCGCCGGTTTGTTCGGGTTCGTACGACGAAGGGTGAGACGGGATGGATCGACGAGAAGGCGGTTGCGGACGACAAGGTCTATGGGTTGTTCAATGCGCTGAAGTTGGAGCATAAGGTTGACCCGACCGTGGCCTCGGCGGTGGTGCGGGACGAGGTGTATCTGCATGCGAAGCCGGGGCGCGATACGGAAAGGTTCTACCTATTGGGTGAGGGGGAGAAACTGAAGCTGCTAGGGCGGGCCACGTTGGCGAAGGCTTTGCCGAAGGGACAGAAGGCTCCAGTCGTGATGGCAGCGACAGCAGCGGGGAAGGAGGCCAAGGGAGAGACTGCTGGGGAGACTCCATTGCCTCCGGCGATGGAAGATTGGTGGTTGGTGCGCGACTCCAAGGGCGATACGGGGTGGATATTCAGTCGCATGATCGATGTGGATGCTCCGGATGCATTGACGAAGTATGCGGAGGGCCAGCGGATTGTTGGGGCGTATGTTTTGGCGACGGTGAACGATCCAGAGGCCGAGCAGGCGGACAAGAACATTCCGGTGTATGTGACGCTACTGAGCCCGTACAAGGCGGGGCTGCCATATGACTTTGATCAGGTGCGGGTGTTTACGTGGAATGTGAAGAAGCATCGCTATGAGACGGGGTTCAGAGAGAAAAATATCGAGGGGTATCTGCCAGTCTCGATCCGGCTAGAAAAGGACCCGTACGGGAAGACTCCGGCAGCAGCGGTGGAGGCTCCGACGTTCAGCTATCGGGTGCTTGCTGCGGATGCCGCTGCCGTGATTCCCGATCCGGTTACGGGAGCGGTGGTGCCGGGGAAGACAGTGCTGAAGACCTATCGGCTGGAGGGGAATCTGGTACGGCGGATAGTTCAGCCAGGGACAACGACGCCGGAGGTGGCACATCCAGAACCGGTGACGGAGAAGAAAAAGCTGCCGGTGGGAAAGAAACGCAGGCGCTAAGCGTAGAAGCGGGTGATGGCTTCCACCACGGTTTGCTGTTCGTCTTCGCGGAGTTCGGGGTAGATGGGAAGGGCGAGGACTTCGGCGGCGGCTTGCTCTGCGTGGGGAAAATCTCCGGGTTTGTAGCCGAGGTGGGCAAGGCTCGTTTGCAGGTGTAGGGGCAGGGGGTAGTAGATTTCGCTGCCAATTTGTTGGTCGGTGAGGTATTGACGAAGTGCGTCGCGGCGGGGTGCCCGGATAACGTATTGATGGAACACATGGGTGGCGCGAGGATCTGTGATGGGGAGGACTATGCCGTGCTCAGTGGATGTTGCAGTTAGTCCAGCGGCACGGAAGAGTTGGTCATAGCGGGCAGCGAGGTCGCGGCGCTGCTGGTTCCAATGGGGCAGATGGTGGAGTTTGACTTCCAGAACTGCGGCCTGGAGGGTGTCGAGGCGGGAGTTCCAGCCGATCTCGTCATGGTAGTAGCGGCGCTTCATGCCGTGGGCGCGGAGGCTGCGCGCATGGTCGTCAACATCGGAGGAGGGGGTTGTGACAAGACCAGCATCTCCGAAGGCAGAGAGATTTTTAGTCGGGTAAAAGGAAAAAGCTGCAGAGTCGCCAAGGGCCCCGGCGGGGACGCCGTTCCAGGCGGCACCGAAGGCTTGGGCGGCGTCTTCAATGAGGAGTAGCTGGTAGCGATGCTTGAGGGCGGTGAGGGCGTCCCAGTCGGCACACTGGCCGTAGAGGTGGACTGGAAGAACGGCGCGGATGGCGTGGCGGCCGGGTTGGCTCAGCAGTTGCTCAGCGGCGGTGGGGGAGAGGTTGAAGTTGGCGGGATCGATATCAGCGAGAAGCGGGGTCGCTCCGCAGCGTAGGATGGCGCTGACGGTGGCAAAGAAGCTAAATGGAGTGGTAATGACGGTGTGACCGGGCCCGATGCCTGCGGCGGCCATAGCGAGCCATAAGGCATCGGTACCGCTGGCACAACCGATGGCGTGGTTCACGCCACAAGCTCTTGCTGCTGCTGCCTCGAAGCTCGCGACCTGAGGGCCAAGGATAAACTTCTGGGAGACACAGACGGTTTCTATGACTTCGAGGACTTCCTGCCGGATAAGCTGGAACTGGCGGGAAAAATCAAGCATGGGTACGGGTTGCGAAATACGATCAGGCACGTCTGTCATGGTATACCGGCGTGACCATCCTACGTGTGCTGGGGACGAGTGTGTACGGTATGGGATAAACGAGGCTGTAGTTCGATGGTGATGAGGCTAAGCTCAATCGAGTGAGGGCAAAACAGACCGAACGAGTGGCGCAAGTTGATAATTGTGTTAGATGCTCGTATTGTTTACTGGTTTGGCATCCAATCAGGGTGTGTGTATGTTTGCAGAATTTTTTTGAGTAAGCGGAGCGGTACGACTTGTCCGTCTGTATGTAACCAACATTGATCAAGGAGATCGGCCCCATGGAATCAAAGCCGGCACAGAACATTCAGGACACCTTTTTGAACACGGTTCGGAAGGATAAGAGTCCAATCACGATTTACCTGGTGAGCGGCGTGAAGTTGACCGGGAGGATTCGGTCCTTCGATAAGTATTCAGTCTTGCTGGAGAACAACAGCCAGGAACAGTTGATCTTCAAGCACGCGATTTCCACGGTAGTAAGTGGTCGGGTGGGGGCGCATACTGAGTTGCGGTCAGAGGCAAAGACGGACAGTCGGCAGCACTCGATTGCGAGTGCTCCAGCGCCACTTACGCCGGCAGGACAACTGGCGTCAGGGACATCTGGCTCGTAGGTTTTGAGTGTATCGGACAAATTGACAGGCACTCACCAACAGAAGAGTGTGGACAAGCCATTGCGTCGGAGTCTGGTTGAAGCGCAGGAGGCAGCAACTGCTGCTGTTTCTGCGTCCCATGTCGAGCGTGCCGTGTTGGTAGCGGTAGAGTTTACGGGAGAACGCCGAAAGCTGAGTTCGGCGGCGCGTATGGCGCGGAAGTCTGCGGCGGTAGCAGCGGGCGAATTGGATTTAGCCAATTTGGATGAGCCGTTTGTGCAGGTTACTCCGGCTGTTCCATTGGCCGATCTGGACTTTGAGGCCTCGCTGGCAGAGTTTGAAGAACTGGCCCGGAGCGCTGGGGCAGAAGTGGCGGCGACGTTGATCCAACGGCGTCCGAAGCCCGATGCCGCTACCTTGGTGGGACAGGGCAAGGTGGAGGAGATTGAAGCCGTGACGGCCTCCACGCATGCGGATGTGGTGCTGTTTGACCATGATCTAACACCCTCGCAGTTGCGTAATCTGGAGGCCAAGTTGCCGTGCCGGGTGATTGACCGGACCCAGTTGATTCTGGATATCTTTGCGCGTCATGCGAGGACCCGAGAGGGCCAACTACAGGTGGAATTGGCACAGTTGGAGTACCAATTGCCACGACTGGCGGGGCGGGGCAAGTCGATGTCGCAATTGGGGGGAGGAATTGGGACACGAGGACCTGGTGAGACGCAACTGGAGACAGACCGGCGCAAGATTAATCTGCGTATCGACCATGTGAAGGAGCAGTTGGAGGCAGTGAGACGGATACGTCGGCAGCAGCGGCAGCGGAGGGAGGCCGTTCCTGTTCCCGTAGTCGCGCTGGTTGGGTATACGAATGCAGGGAAGAGCACGCTGTTTAATGCCTTGACGGAGGCTGGGGTGCTCGAGTCTTCGCGGATGTTTGCGACGCTGGACCCGAAGCTGAGGCAACTACAACTGCCTTCGCGGCGGAAGATTCTGCTGTCGGATACGGTGGGGTTTATCCGAAACCTGCCGCATACCCTGGTGACGAGCTTTCGGGCAACGTTGGAAGAGGTGGAGCGCGCAGAGTTGCTGCTGCATGTACGGGATGCCTCCAGCCCAATGCTGGAGGAGCAGAAGGTGCAGGTGGAGCGGGTGCTTTCGGAGTTGGACGTGAGCAAGAAGCCGGTGATCGAAGTGCTTAACAAGATCGATCTAGTTCCGGGGGGTGACATGCCAATGGCAGCACCCGGTAGCATTGCCGTTTCGGGCTTGAAAAAGCAGGGTCTGGAGAATCTTTTGGCGGCAATCGATGCGGCTCTGGTTGTGGATCCGCTGGTGGAGATGTGCATGCGGATACCGCAGTCCGAAGGTGCGATGCTGGCGGCACTCGAGGCTGGCGCAATTATGAAAGAGAAGCGGTTCGAAGGGAATTTGGCCTACGTTACGGCGCGTGGGCCCCAGTCGTTGCTGAACAGATATCGGAAGTTTGAGGATCGTGGGAGCAAGGGCACACACACATAAGCCGCCTGACGGGGAGCGGAGGTAGGGTCCCCATTCACGCGGCTTATGCGACCCAGACAATCGGGTCAGGGTGGTAACACGATTTTATCCGATAGCGGTGAATAGGGGAAGCCTTCAATTCGCGGGTATTATTGTGCGTTTATCATTTGCCTTATCCGATAAACGCGCGTGTTGTGTTTGACACTCGCGCAAACGCTTTGCTAAAACTAGATGTACCGCAAACAAGACAGCACATCCAACCTATGTGTCGCAGGTTATGAGCGCATTAGGTTTGTGCTGAAGTCAGGATATCTAAAAGCGGCCTACGCCGACCCCATTCATGGACCAGATACTCAGTCAACTCGGTGAACTTGTGCTCGGCTCTGTGCCGACAATGTTCCTCTTCATTCTTTTGGTGGCTGCGTATGGCTACCTTGTTCGTCGCCCACTGGATCGGGTATTGGCCGAGCGGCGTGCGAGGACGAGCGGTGCAGTCGAACAGGCTCGCGGAGCAATTGCTGCGGCTGAGGCTGAGACGTCGCAGTATGAAGATAAGCTGCGCAGTGCCAAGAACGAGATTTTTCAGGCGCGTGAGTTGAAGTTGAAGCAGTGGAACGAAGAACGCGATGCTGTGTTGGAGCAGGTACGTCAGGAGACGCAGGCGAAGATTCGCACGGCCCGTGAAGAGATTGAGTTGAGCGCGGCCTCTGCGCGGACGCAGATTGAAAGTATCAGTGCGGAGTTGAGTGCACAGGTTTTGAAGGCAGTCTTGCCAGCTGGATTTGCTGGTTCGGAGGCTGCTCGGTGAGAAGATTTCGATCGAAGAAGTTGCTGCCGATTATTGCCATGATTCTGTGCCTGATTGCCTCGGCTGGGCTGGTTCATGCGCAACAACCAGCTATGACGGGCAGTGCAAGCGACCAAATGTCTGGGGCGGCAGAAAAGCCGACTGAGAGTGGCGCGCAGGAGAAGGACGAGAATGATGCGTACCTTCACTCGAAATCTGTGAAGGCGATTGGCGCGAAGCTTGGTATGAGTCCTGAGCGAGCGGCAACCACTTTCCAAGTGGCTAACTTTTCCGTGCTGGCGGTGGTCATTCTTTGGTTCATGGCGAAAGCGCTGCCGAAGACGTTCCGCGAGCGTGGTGAGGCTATTCAGAAGCATCTGGTGGACGCGCGAACTGCTACGCAGGAAGCAAGTGCGCGTTTGAGTGGGGTGGAAGAGCGTTTGGGCAAGCTGGATGGCCAGATCGCTGCAATGCGGGCGCAGGCAGAGAAGGATTCTGCGCTGGATGAAACTCGCATCAAGGCTTCAGTGGAAGACGAAAAGCACAAGATTCTGGTGGCTGCTGAGCAGGAGATACAGGCAGCGACCATGCAGGCGCAGCGGCAAATTCAGAAGTATGCGGCAGAGTTGGCGATCGAACAGGCGGCACGCAAGCTGGTGGTATCGGCAGAGACGGACCGTCTGCTTGTACAAGATTTTGCGCGGCGACTAACGGGTGACGAGTCAAAGGGAGGACAAAACTAATGTCCGTGATTTCACTTCGTTATGCGAACGCGCTTGCTGCTGTAGCAACAACTGCCAAATTTGATGTGGTTGCTGCGCAACAACAGTTAGAGGATTTTTACGGAACACTCGTTGACAGCCGACAGTTGCGTGAGGTCTTGATGAACCCCTCGCTCTCCGGAGAGCAGAAGCTGCGCGTTCTGGATGCGATTTCAGCCAAGATTGGGATGTTTCCTCAGATACGGAACTTCGTTGCGGTGATTGTTGATCATCAAAGGCTGGACGAGTTGCATGAGATTCTGCAGGATTATGCCGCGGTTACCGGTAAGCAGAGTGGTCTGACAGAAGCAGAGATCACGAGTGCTCATCCGCTTGGGGATGCTGAGCGGCAGATGTTAGAAGATCAGCCCGTTAAGTTGGCTGGCGGTGCGGTACATCCCACATACCGCCAGGACTCTACGCTGCTGGGCGGTGCGGTAGTAAGGATTGGTTCGACGGTCTACGATGGCTCGATACGCGCGCAACTGACGCAACTGAAGCACAAGCTGGTAAGCGCTTAGTTTCAGATAGTCCTAATAACGAAATTAATAAGTTTCAAGATACGAACGAGTAGAGGAAGAAATGGCAAAGATCAAGGCAGATGAAATAACTGAGCTGCTTCGCCAGCAGATCGAAAACTTTGAGCAGCGTATTCAGGTGGATGAAGTTGGCACCGTGGTGACGCTGGGTGACGGTATTGCACGTGTCCATGGTCTGGACAAGGTGATGGCTGGGGAGTTGATCGAGTTTCCGCATGGCGTTGCCGGCTTGGCAATGAATCTGGATGAAGACCAGGTTGGCGCTGTGCTGTTGGGCGACTACACCGAGATCAAAGAGGGCGATGAGGTTAAGCGGACGGGCAAGATTATGTCGGTGCCGGTTGGCGAAGCTCTCATTGGCCGTGTGGTTAATGCGCTGGGGCAGCCGATCGACGACAAGGGCCCGATCAATACGCCGCACACGCTCCCGGTCGAGCGACTTGCACCTGGTGTAATTGCTCGTCAGTCTGTACGAGAGCCGATGGCGACAGGTATTAAGGCGATCGATACGATGATTCCAATTGGACGCGGTCAGCGCGAGTTGCTGATTGGTGATCGTCAGACAGGTAAGACGGCGATTGCACTGGACACCATCATCAACTCCGCCAAAAATAACCTGATTTGCATTTATTGTGCGATCGGACAGAAGCGGTCTTCTGTGGCTAAGGTGGTCCAGACACTGGAAGAGTATGGCGCGATGGCCTACACGATTGTGGTGGCAGCGACAGCGTCTGAGCCTGCTCCCATGCAGTACCTGGCACCATTTGCGGCGACTGCCATGGGCGAGTACTTTCGCGACAATGGCATGCATGCGCTGGTAATTTACGACGATCTTTCCAAGCATGCTGCCAGCTATCGTGAGATCTCGCTGCTTCTGCGTCGTCCACCAGGTCGCGAGGCATACCCGGGTGATGTGTTCTATTTGCACTCGCGTCTGTTGGAGCGTTCGGCCAAGGTGAACGACAAGCTGGGCGGCGGATCGCTGACTGCCCTTCCGATTATTGAAACGCAGGCGGGTGACGTTTCGGCGTATATTCCGACCAACGTGATTTCGATCACGGATGGCCAGATATTTTTAGAGACAGATCTGTTCAACTCGGGCGTACGCCCGGCGGTAAACGTTGGTTTGTCGGTATCGCGCGTAGGGTTCTCGGCTGCAATCAAAGCGACCAAGCAGGTTGGAGCGACGTTGAAGCTGGATTTGGCTCAATATCGCGAGCTGGCTGCGTTCTCGCAGTTTGGTTCCGACCTGGACAAGACCACGCAGCAGCAGTTGAACCGTGGTCAGCGTTTGACCGAACTGTTGAAGCAGCCGCAGTTCCAGCCGCTTTCGGCAGAGAAGCAGGTTGCGATTCTGTACGCCGGCGTCAACGGCTTGCTGGACGATGTCGCGGTGACGGATCTGCGAGCCTTCGAGGACGGTCTGTATCCCTATTTGGAGTCGGCACAACCGACGATCCTGACGGATATCGCGACGAAGAAGGCATTGGACGATGATTTGAAGAGCAGGTTGACTGCTGCGATCAAGGACTTCAAAGCGGACTTTTTGGCTGCCCTGAACGACAATAAACTAGCAGAGAAGAAAGAGACGGCTGCGGCCAAGTAAACCATGGCAAACGTACTCGATTTACGGCGACGCATCCGCAGTGTGAAGAACACGCGGCAGATCACGAAGGCCATGAAAATGGTGTCGGCCGCGAAGCTGCGCCGGGCGCAGGAACGTGCCATGTTGGCGCGTCCTTACGCACAGATGCTGACGAATGTCCTCGACTCCCTGGTACGGCGGACTGATCTCTACAACGATGCCACCGGAGACGTTATGCATCCACTGCTGGTGGAGCGGGAAGAGAAGAACGTTCTGGTAGTAGTGGTTGCAGGCGACAAGGGGTTTGCTGGTGCATTCAACTCCAACATCATCAAGGCATCGCAGGGATTTATCGATGCGCGGCGCGCACTCGGTCAGAACCTCGATGTCGAGCCGATTGGGAGAAAGGCTCGCGAATTCTTTCGCAAGCGTCATCCTGAGGCTGTGTACCAGAAGACCGAAGAGCACTACGATAACGACCTGGCAACACATTACGAGATAATCCGCCACCGTAGTGAGCCGGTGGAAGTCACAGGCGATCATCCGACGCTTCTGTTGAAGCTGGAGTTCGATGAAGTAACGGCGATGAGCAACTCAATCGTAGACCGTTACACGCGCGCGGAGATCGACTCGGTGTATGTGGTATACAACGAGTTCAAGTCAGTGATCTCTCAGCGCTTGGTCGTAGAGAAGTTGCTTCCAATTCGCAAGCTGGGAGCGCATGAGATTACAGCCAGCGAAGAGATGACCGAAGAGCAGAAAGAAGCGGCCGGACGAGCGGCGCTAAGTTCCGGTGTGAGTCTGGACGAGCCGGAAGAGACTGCGCTGGAGAGCGAGGCGAGGAAGTTTGGTACTGCGGAAGTGGACTATATCTACGATCAAGCTCCGGACCGCTTGTTTCGGCATCTGATGCCGCGGTACGTAACGACGCAGATATTCCATGCCCTGCTGGAGAGCGTGGCGGCGGAACATGCAGCACGTATGACCGCAATGGATGCAGCAACGAGCAATGCTGGAGATATGATCGATGCCCTATCGCTTACGATGAATCGTGTGCGGCAGGCGGCGATTACTAAGGAAATTATTGAGATTGTTAGCGGCGCTGCTGCTCTGTAAGAGTGGCTGCGTAGACAATGAGACGTTTTTAGTTTGAGTTAGAGACCGGAAAACTATGGCAGAGAATATTGGAAAAGTGATTTCGATCAGCGGCCCGGCCGTTGACGTACAGTTCGACGAGTCGCACATGCCGCCGATCTTTCAGGCGTTGCGGATTGTGAGTGACGGATTTGTCGTGCCTCAGCCGCTGGATGTCGTCGTCGAGGTGCAGCAGCACCTTGGTGAAGGTCGAGTGCGTTGCATCGCGATGGTTGCGACCGAGGGCATGGTGCGCGGCATGAAGGCGATCGATACTGGTGCTGGAATCATGGTGCCAGTAGGCCGCGAGACTCTGGGCCGTGTGCTGAACGTTCTGGGCGAACCGGTTGACGAGCTCGGGCCCGTGAATGCCAAGGTGCATATGCCGATCCATCGTCAGGCACCCAGGTTTGACGAGCAGTCAACCTCGGAAGAAATGTTCGAGACGGGTATCAAGGTGATTGACTTGATCCAGCCCTTCCTCAAAGGAGGAAAGATCGGCCTGTTTGGCGGCGCTGGTGTCGGCAAGACGGTTGTGATTCAGGAGTTGATTAACAACGTTGCGACCAAGCACGGCGGTTTTTCCGTATTTGCAGGTGTAGGTGAACGTACCCGTGAGGGAAACGACCTCTGGATGGAGTTCCAAGAGTCAGGCGTTATTGATCTGAACGATTTTTCGAAGAGCAAAGCGGCGTTGATTTACGGCCAGATGACTGAGCCGCCGGGGGCGCGTTTGCGTGTGGCTCTGACCGGCTTGACAGTTGCGGAGCACTTCCGTGACGAAGAAGGTGCGGACACACTTTTGTTTATCGACAATATCTTCCGCTTCACTCAGGCTGGTTCTGAGGTTTCCACCCTGCTGGGCCGTATGCCTTCCGCAGTAGGGTACCAGCCCAATCTGGCGACTGAGATGGGTGAATTGCAGGAGCGTATTACGTCGACCAAGAAGGGTTCGGTAACGTCAGTGCAGGCCGTGTATGTGCCTGCGGACGACTTGACCGATCCGGCACCGGCGACGACGTTTGCTCACCTGGATGCGACGACGGTACTTTCACGTCCGCTGTCGGAGCTGGGTATCTATCCCGCGGTAGATCCACTTGCTTCAACCTCGCGTATTCTGTCTCCGCGCATTGTTGGACAAGAGCACTACGACGTGGCGCAAGGCGTGAAGAAGATTCTGCAGCGCTACAAGGATCTTCAGGATATTATCGCGATTCTCGGTATCGATGAACTTTCAGAAGACGATAAGATCACTGTGGCTCGTGCTCGTAAGGTGCAGCGCTTCCTCTAGCAGCCGTTCCACGTGGCTGAGATCTTTACCGGCATTCCTGGTGCCTATGTGAAGGTTGCGGACACAATTCGCCGCTTCAAAGAGATCATCGAAGGAAAACACGACGACATTCCGGAGCAGGCCTTCTATTTGAAGGGTGGCATCGAAGACGTGTTGGCAGCAGCCGAGAAGATGAAGCAAAACGCGTAAGAGCAGGAAACAGGGAGTAGGGAAGCTGGAGCAGCACACTTTGTCTGCTGCTCCAGATGACCCGATAGTTATATGGCTGAGAGTGCGAACAATTCGGGTCTATTGGCGGTACGGCTGGTAACGCCGGATCGTGTACTTCTGGATGCGACTGCGGAGGCGGTGGAGTTGCCGTCCATGTCAGGGTATCTTGAGGCTCTGTACGGCCATGCTCCGTTATTGACGGAGTTGGGTGCTGGTGAGGTACGGTTGCACGGCGGGACTGCAGGGGAGCAGAAGTTTTTTGTCGCCTGGGGTTTTGTAGAAGTGCTGCCGGAGCGAGTGACGATTCTTGCGGAGACAGCACTCCATCCGAACGAGATTGATGTGGCTGAGGCTCAGCTTGAGATGCAGTCCGGCGAGAAGCTGTGGCATGAGGCAGGCGATGATGGATCAAAGTATGATGAGGCCAACGCGGTAACTCGGCAGGCTGAGGAAAAGATCGCTTCGGCTGAAGGTAAAAGCAGCTAGTTGGTAGCACAAGATAAAGTAGTTAAGCGAAGGAAAGGCCCGGCTATATAGCCGGGCTTTTCCTTCGCTGCCAGAGTTGAGGTCAGGCCTTCTTTTTAGGCTTGATTGGGGCTTTGGCTGTCGATTTGACTGTTGATTTGACCTCGGACTTAGTGGGTGAAGATTTTGTTTCGGCCTCCGGTGCCGCTTCTGCCTGCTGTCGGAGAGCATGAATGACGACGCGCAGCATCTCTTCTTCGGGAGCTGGTTTGCCCGTGAAGATTTCGAATTGACGAGCTCCTTGCTGGACGAACATCTCGATGCCAGTGATGATGGGGATGTTCTGTTGGCGAGCCATGCGAAGGAGCGGGGTCTCGAGGGGGTTATAGACAAGATCAAATACCAGTTTGGTGTTGAGGTCTTTCGCTTCGAGAAGCTGAGTAGCCTTGTTGCCCGCCATGCCAATAGGTGTGGCGTTAATGATTACATCGAAGGGGGTTTTGGCAATGGCTTCCTTCTTGATAGTCTTGGCTCCGGACTGCTTGGCAAGCTTCTGTGCGGTTTCTGGTGTGCGATTGAGGATGAAGACATCAGCTCCCTTGTCGCGCAAACCAAATACGGCTGCCCGGGCGGCGCCACCTGCACCGAGGACAAGAATTTTTGCGCCTCGAATCGACATACGCTTTTCGAGCGGACCGGTGATGCCGGCCACGTCAGTGTTGAAGCCGTAGAGCTTGCCATCCTGACGAAGAACGGTGTTGCAGGCACCAATTTTAGCGGAGAGCGGATCAGTGCGCTCCAGGTGAGCCATGATCTCCTGCTTGAGCGGCATGGTGACGCTGAGGCCCTGAATGGGGATTTCATGGACCAGCTTGAGCAGGTCGGCTAGTTTAGTAGCCTGTAGTGCCAGGTAGACGGCGTTGACAGTTTCACGCCGAAAGGCCGTGTTCATCATCAGGGGGGACAGGGAACTGCGGATTGGGTTGCCTGCGACACCATAGATCTTGGTGGCCTGATCGACTTGGTCAATACGATAAGTTTCGATCAGGGTACGAGCTGCAATTTGTCCGGGACCAGTCTCCTCGCCAGCGGTAGCGGCTGCGAAGGTGAAGGCACTACCAGAGCGCACGCCAAGCACGCGGGAGATGATGCCGGGTTCGCCCATGCAGATGGCAATGATGTTGGAGTGATGATCCATACGCTCCAGGAAGCGTATGAGGGTTACGTTGTCAGAGAGGGACTTTGCGGTGGGTACGATTTTATAGAAATCGGGCGCAAAGGGCTCCATACGGGCGAAGACAGCGTCCAGATCCTTGGTGGCATTGAAGTCATGGTGACTGACAATAATGGCTACGCCGGTATCTCGGAGCTTGGCGAGGTCTGTTTTTTTGAGCGACTCGGCCGACTCCAGTTCGAGATCGACGATCTGGCATCCGGCTTCTGCAGCCTTGATGAGGATCTCCAGTTCAGCGGCGACGGAGCCGGTGAATTTGCCGCCG
>DAICZO010000359.1 GCA_027311125.1 Acidobacteriaceae bacterium | reverse complement strand
GAACACTTTTAGCCATAAAGCAGTATTCTAAATGGTATGGCGCAGATACCACAGCACGAGACGACGATGACTCCGCGAGCGATGGGGCAGGGATATTTTTTTGGGGTTCCGGTGGGGGACCTGGGTTGGTTTGCGAGCCTGCTGATGAGTGTCGCGGTGGGGTTCATGGGATTTTGTGCGGCGACGTTTTTGGGGATTGTGGGGATCGGGATTTATAACGGCTCGACGCATCGGTCGGTGGACTTTGCGTTGAGCTATGAGCGGTTTGGTGTTCCTGCGGGGCTGTTGCTGCTGGTGGTGTCGCTGGGGTATCTGGGGACGCTGTGGGTGAAGCGGCAGATGCGGCGGGCTTAGGGCTGGCTGCTGGCGGGATAGTTTGGTGGGGAAAGAAACTTATTGGGTTAGTTCTCCGTCATGGAGTGCTGCTGCTATTCTTTCGCACACACGCCATTCTGCTTTAGGAGGACTACCCTGCATGTCACACGCACGCAAGATGATGCGCTGGAGCTGTTGTACCGCTGCCATCGTGAGCCTGGCTTTGCCGCTGCACGCGGCCGATAAGAAAGAACAACCTTCGTATTACGGGCCGCAGCCGGCGGTGGAGAGTCTGGATCTGACGATGTATGCGCGGATTCGGGAAGAGGGCTTCAAGCACTCGCATGTGATGCAGTTTGCGGGGGCGTTGAGCGATGGGATTGGGCCACGGCTGACGGGCTCTCCGAACATGGCGAAGGCGAATGCGTGGACGCGGGACACGTTGACGAAGATTGGGCTGGAGAACGCGCACCTGGAGGACTGGGGCGAGTTTGGGATGGGCTGGCAGCAGGTGAATACGTGGGTGCGGATGGTTTCGCCGGACCCGGAGCCGCTGTGGGCGCAAGCTACTCCGTGGTCTCCGGCGACAAATGGGCCGGTGTCGGGCGAGGCGGTGTATGTGAACATCCAGCAGGCGAGCGATCTGGAGCAGTACCGCGGCAAGCTGAAGGGAAAGATTGTGCTGCTGGGTGCGATGCGGACGACTCCGGATATCACGACGGCGCTGTTCAGCCGGTATACGGATGCGGAGTTGAAGGAGATGGAGAGCTATCCGACGCCGGGAGCGCGGGTGGGTGGACCGCCGACGAGTCCGGATGCGATTCGGGCGTATATTGCGGAGCGGATGAAGGCTGCGCAGTTGAAGAGCGATGCGGTGAAGATGATGGCGCAGGAAGGGGTGGTGGCGATTCTGACGCCGACTCGCGATGGCGGGGAAGGCGGCGGGACCGGCATCATCTTCGACGACAATGGCGCGGCGCTGGCCCGGGATGCGCAGAAGAAAGAGAATGCGGTCACAGTGCCCAATGCGGTGATGATGATTGAGCACTACAACCGGCTGGCGCGGATGTTGCAGAACCATGTGCCGGTAACGCTGGAGGTGAACATCGATACGAAGTTCACGGGCGATCACGAGCATGGGTTCAACACGGTGGCGGAGATACCGGGAACCGATGCGAAGTTGAAGAACCAAGTGGTGATGGTGGGTGGCCACCTGGATAGCTGGATATCGGGGACCGGCGCTACGGATAATGGCGCTGGCTCGGTGGTGGCGATGGAAGCGGTTCGCATCCTGAAGGCGTTGGGTGTGCAGCCGAAGCGGACGATCCGGATTGCGCTGTGGTCGGGCGAGGAGCAGGGTCTGTTTGGCTCGCAGGGGTACATCAAGGAGCACTTTGGGACGTTTGCGGAGCCGAAGGATGTGGATATGAGCATGCCTGCGTTTCTGCGGCCGAAGGGCAAGCTGAGCACGACCAAGGAGTGGGAGACGCTGGATGCGTACTACAACCTGGACAACGGCACGGGCAAGGTGCGTGGCGTGTACACGCAGGAGAACTATGCGATTGGGCCGATCTTCCAGCAGTGGATTGCACCGCTGGCGGACCTGGGGGTGACGACGATCAGCTACCGGAATACTGGCGGGACGGATCATCTCTCGTACGACGCGGTGGGTCTGCCGGGGTTCCAGTTTATCCAGGACCCGATGGATTATGAGACGCGGACGCACCACTCGGACATGGCTACGGTGGACCGGTTGCATGCGTTCGATCTGGAGCAGGCAGCGGTGGTGGAGGCGATCTTCCTGTACAACACCAGCGAGCGTGAGGCGATGATGCCGCGCAAGCCGTTTCCGCATCCAGAGCTGATGAAAGAGCAGACGGCACCGGTACCGGGAATCTATCCGAATGCGGTGGAGCCGAGCAAGTAAGCGCTCCGGACGTCCACACGCAGAGTGGCAGATGACAGGCGGCGGAGGCTCATTGAGTCTCCGCCGTTTTTGTGGGTTTTAGTGATGTGTGGTGGTGGCTGGAGTCATGGAGTGTTCCTGAGCGGCGGCTTTTTCCGAGTGCTGGTGGGCCTGGGTGGAGTACTCGTGGGCCTTGCGG
>DAICZO010000358.1 GCA_027311125.1 Acidobacteriaceae bacterium | reverse complement strand
CGGGGACTCGGTAAAAGCGATGGAAGACGCGCTTGAGCTGGTTGGGGGGGATGCCAAGCCCTGTATCGGTGATGCGGAGGCTGGCCCACGTATAGCGGGTGATGGCGAGGGTGCAATGGACGTGAACGCCGTTAGGAGAGTATTTGACGGCGTTGTCGAGCAGGTTGAGGACGGCGGTACGTAGGTCTTCGGGGATGCCGAGGGTGTGGAGGCGGACGGCACCGGAGACAGGCTGGAGCTGGATGGCGTCAGGTGCGAGATTGTGGCGCTGGAGGGTGATGGCGATGCACTCGTTGACGAGGGCTTCGAGGTCGATGACGACACGGTTGAGCTGGCGAGCGCGTTGACCGAGTTCGCCGGCTTTGAGGACCTGTTCGACTGTGGCGAGGAGCCGGTCGGAGTCGGAGAGCATGATGCGGTAGAACTGCTGTTTTTGCTCCTCGGTGGTGGCGCGCCGCTGGAGGGTTTCGAGATAGAGACGGATGCTGGCGATCGGGGTTTTGAGCTCGTGGGTGACGGCGTTGAGGAAGGAGTTTTGACGCTCGTTGCGGCGGATTTCGCGGACCAGGAAGATGGTGTTGAGCACGACCCCGGCGATGAGCAGCGCGAAGAGGATGACTCCTAGAACGGCCAGGGCAACGGTGCGCTTGTTGAGGATGATCCAGCCGATGTTGAGCGCAACCGCAACGCCAACGAGGAAGACCCCGAGGGTGATGAAGATGGCGATGGCTCCGCGGCGTCGGGTGATGTTCATAGCTGGAGAAAGTATAGTGGGTGGAGAAATGGAGGCAGCCATGCAAGTGAAGATGACGCAGGCGGAGTTCGATGCGATCGGGGAGAAGCTGAAGGACTCGCAGGGGATTGAACTGACGGGAACTGAAGGCACGATCGAGAAGATGGGCGTAAAAGCCGGATATACCTACGACGGTGAGACGCTCACGGTAGAGGTGCTGGAGAAGCCGTTTTTGGTGTCGAAAGAGTTTGTGGAAGATCGTTTGAAGGAGTGGCTGGGATGAATCCAATTAACCGCAGGAGGCTGTTGCAGGGGATGGGAGCGGCGGCCATGGTGCCGTTTGCAGGCGAGTCGGCTTTGCTGGCGGAAGGCGCCGACGCGGGAGCAGTGTATGAACTGCGGACGTATACGTGTTTTCCGGGCAAGCATGATGCTTTACTGACACGGTTTCGGAGTTATGAAGTGGCTATTTTTGCGCGGCTGGGAATGCCGGGTGTCGGATTCTGGATTCCGGATGAGGAACCGGGGAAGAGCACCAAGCTGGTATACATGCTGCGGCATCCGAGCAGGCAGGCGGCGAAGGAGAACTGGGCGAAGTTTTCCAAGGATCCGGAATGGGTGAAGGTGAAGGCGGAGTCGGAGAAGGACGGTGCGCTGGTGGACGTGCACGAGTCGGTGTTTCTGGACCTGACGGATTTCTCGCCGAAGCTGTAAGGTGCGTCTGGCATGAGAAAGGCCGTCATTTCCCCTGAGGGAGATGACGGCCTTGGTTTTTTGAAGGTAGCGGCTAGGATTAGGCGCCGGCTGGTTTGGGGTTCTCTTTGTCGTACTGGGCGACTTGGATCTTTTCGGCGAGGCCGATTTTGGAGAGGAACCAGATGCCGTAGTAGTTGGGATCAAACTCGTACCAGGCCAGGCCGTGACGGGCGCTGACGGGGTGCGCGTGGTGGTTGTTGTGCCAGCCTTCGCCGCCGGTGAGCAGAGCGACCCACCAGTTGTTGCGGGAGTCGTCTTTGGTTTAGAAGCGGCGCTTGCCCCAGAGGTGGGTTGCGGAGTTGACGAGCCAGGTGGCGTGGAGGCCGACGGTGACGCGGAGGAAAGTTCCCCAGAGCAGCATGGAGACGGCTCCGTATACGGCGTGTCCGGGTGAGGCCAAAGCCGCACCGATCACAAGCTGAAGCACTCCGGTGAGAACGATGGACGCGTAGTGGTATTTGCTGAGCCAGACGTGGACTGGGTCGCGGGTAAGGTCAGGGGCGTAGCGTCCGAGGAGTGCGGTCTCGGAGTGCAGGGCGCGACCGGAGAGAATCCAGCCTGCGTGTGCCCACCAGGTGCCGTCGTGGGGGGTGTGGGGATCGCCTTCCTGGTCGGAGTTTTGATGGTGAACGCGGTGGGTGGCTACCCAGAAGATGGGACCGCCCTCGAGGGCGAGGGTTCCGCAGAAGGAGACGAAGTACTCGACCCACTTGGGAGTCTTGTAGCCGCGGTGGGTGAGCAGGCGGTGATAGGCCATGCCGATGCCAACGTTGATGGCGAAGAAGTACATGATGGCGAAGGCCGCAAGGTTCTTCCAGGAGAAGCAGAAGAGGGCAGCGATGGCACCAACATGGAAGAGGCCCATGGCGATGGTGGTGATCCAGTTGATGCGTCCCTGCTGGTGTGCGCGGCCCATGCGCAGGTCCTGCTTGACCTTCTGCACGACTTCAGCGACGGCAGGTGTGGCATAAGACTTGGTGGCGGGCTTGACGTTCTGGGGAGTGATGGTCGTAGGGGTCATGGGTGTTCTCAGGTTCCTTAGTACTGCTAACTAGAACGCTAACAGGATGTGAGATTGGCGGTTGTAAGACTTTTGTAATGCTGTGTTGCAGTGCTGTTTGATAGGGTGGGGACATGAATCGACATGGGCTGGTGCAGGTTGGCGTCGTTGCGATGTTTGGGTTGCTTTCCGGAGCTTTACAGTGCGAGGGGCAGGCGATTGATCTGCCAACCAGCAAGCAGATTGTGCGGCCGGTGCCGGGTGGGCCGCAGCGGTTGAACAGCTTGCCGATGTCGATGGCGGTATCGCCGGATGGACGCTATGTCGTGACGGTGAATGCGGGATTTGGGACGTTCGAGTCGGGGTACAAGCAGTCACTGGCGGTGCTGGATACAAAGACCGGGGTGCTACAGGACTTTCCAGATAGTCGGACGGCGGTGGGGGCGAAGCAGACGCTGTACTCCGGGCTGGCGTTTAGTGGGGATGGCAAGCATGTGTATGCCAGCATGGGGTCGACGTCGGACCCGGTGGGCGGTGGTGAGGGCAAGGTTGGTAATGGGGTGGTGGTCTATGGATTTGATGCTGGAACGATCCGCGCAGAGCGGTTGATATCGCTTCCGTTGCAGCCCTTGGCGGCAGGACGCAAGACGCTCCTGGTGGGCGGTGTGGCAGGGACCAAAGGGGTGCCGTTCCCGGCGGCGATTGCCGTGCTGCAGATAGGTGGGGCAGAGAAGTTGCTGGTGGCGGGGAACCTGTCGGACGATGTGTTGCTGATCGATGCGGCGAGTGGCGCGGTGGAGACGCGGTTCGACCTGGCGGAGCATGATGCGGTGCCGTCGGTGTATCCAGTGGCGCTGGTGGTGCTTAAGGATGCAGCGGGGGTTCCAAGCCGGGCGGTAGTTGCTTTGTGGAATGCGTCGGAGGTTGTGGAACTGGATTTGAAGGCAAAGAAGGTAGGCCGCAAGCTGGCATTGCTGAAGCCTTTGAGTGCGATTGCTGCGGGAACGCATCCTTGCGCGCTGGAGCTTTCGCCGGATGGCCGGACGGTCTATGTGGCGCTGGCAAATCGTGATGCGGTGGCGGCGGTGAGCGTCGCGGCGGGTCGATTTGCGGTGAAGGGATACTTTGACACACGGCTGCCGCGCCAGACCTACTTTGGGGCGGAGCCAGAGGCGCTGGCGGTTAGTGCGGATGGCAAGCGGTTGTTTGTCGGCAATGCAATGACCGATGCCATTGCGGTGATGGACACGACGAAGCTGACGGTGAAGTCGGCGGCCAAGGGAATGATTGAGCCGATCGGATTTGTGCCAACGGAGTGGATGCCGATGGCGCTGGGAGTGACCGGTGGCAAGCTGTATGTTGCTACGGCTAAGGGTACAGGTACCGGGCCGAATAACTTTGCCCAGCGGATTGTGGATGATCCGAGCATGCCAGCGCAGCGCAAGCGTGACTACACCTATATTGGGACGCTGATCCATGGATCGCTGGCTGCACTGGATATGACGGCGATGGAGCAGGAGTTGCCGCGTTGGACGGCGGAGGTGGTGGAGTCGAACCGGATGAAGGCGGCCCAGGAGAAGATCGCGTTTGCCGGGGGAAAGAGCCCGATCAAGCATGTGATCTACATCATCAAAGAGAATCGCACGTACGATCAGGTGTTTGGCGACCTGCAGAAGGACGGCAAGCGGGTGGGTAATGGCGATCCGAGCCTGACGATGTATGGGGCGGATATCACACCGAACCAACATAGGCTGGCGCTACAGTTTGGCGTGCTGGATAACTTCTTCGACTCGGGTGAAGTATCGGGCGATGGGCATGTGTGGTCGACGGCAGGGATTGGGACGGACTATCTGGAGAAGACCTGGGAGCAGAACTACCGGGGTGGACAACGGACGTACGACTTTGAGGGGGTGGTGTCGGAGGGGTATCCGCTGCTACAGAAGATTCCGGATGTGAATGAGCCGGCGAGTGGGTATCTGTGGGGAAATCTGGCGCGACATGGGAAGAGCTACTACCACTTTGGCGAGTTCATCTCCTCGACCTTTTGTGACGTGAAGAAGAGCGGTAGTTCGCAGGAGGGACCGTTGTTGGAGGGGATGAAGTGCCATCGGTCGTCGATTAAGCCGGGCGAAGCGATTCCTGCGGAATGGGGTGGCGGTGTGAACCGGTGGCCTTGGGCGATTCCGCTACTGGCAAACAACATCGCGACCAAGCCGGAGTTGGTGGGTCACTTTGCGGCGGAGCAGCCGGACTTCAACCTGATGATCCCGGAACAGATTCGTGCCGAGGTTTTTCTGCGCCATTTCAAAGGATGGGTTGCAGACCGAGCGGCTGGCAAGGATACGATGCCTAACTTTGTAATGCTACGGTTTGGCAACGATCACACGGCGGGGACGACTCCGGGTGGTCCGACGCCGAAGTCTTCAATCGCGGACAACGACCTGGCGATCGGTCGGGCTGTGGAGGCGGTGTCGCACTCTCCCTATTGGGACGATACGGCATTCTTTATTCTGGAGGACGACGCGCAGAACGGAGCCGACCATGTGGATGCGCATCGGAGCCTGGCGCTGGTGGTGAGCAAGTACGCTCCGAAGGCTTCGGATGGCGGGGTGTTTGTTGATAGCCATTTCTACTCCACGGTGAGCGTGATACGGACGATGGAGTCTGTTCTGGGGCTGCCGCCGATGAATAACAACGACGCGTTCAGTTCGCTGATGGGGAGTGAGTTCACCGGTACGGGCGAGCAGGCAGCGTTTGTGGCTGACTATAGCAACCGTGATAACAGCTTGATCTATACCGCCAATGCCAAGAC
>DAICZO010000351.1 GCA_027311125.1 Acidobacteriaceae bacterium | reverse complement strand
ATCCCCATCACCCCGCCACCTCTCCGTTCCAGTCCCATCCGCTTTAGCCACATCCAAACTCCAATCACCTTCCACGCATCCATGGAAAGCCAGTCACCCCAGCAGCGAGACCGGCCCGGAGAAAAGTCGGACAGCCAGCACCGCTCGGCTATAATTCTCCCACTACAACATCACCCCGGAGAGTCCACATGAAGAAGTTCGTAGCTGTAACTGCCCTCGCCTTCACCTTCGCTACCGCCAGCGCCTTCGCCGAGTCCCTCACCGGAGTCGTCGCCGACGAGATGTGCGCCAGCAACACCGCCAAGGCCTCCAGCCCCGCCCACGCCGCCTGCGCCGCCAAGTGCATCAAGGGTGGCTCCGCTCCCGTCCTCGTCGTAGGCGACAAGGTCTACAAGTTCTCTGACCCCGCCAAGGCAGTCGCCTTCGCAGGCAAGAAAGTCACTGTCGATGGCACTGTCGCAAAAGACACCATCACCATCTCCTCCATCAAGTAAGCCATCGCTACCCCAAGGCAGCGCCACACCCTAAAGTCTCCTCCCTCGGTTGACGATAAGACGATAATCCGAGGGCAGGAGACTCTTGTCATGCCACCTGCCTGCTCGGCCGGTCCGGGCAAGGGGACGCAGTTATCTGACTTCACCAGCCAACGCACCCCTCACCTGGCAAGACAACGAATCGCGACCTACCCCGTCTCAATCAACTTGAGGTTCAGTCTCGGATGCAGCCATTGAAAACCCGCTTGAGCCTCGCCGTCATCGCCGCGACTCTCCTCCTTGCGCGCACCGCGCACGCCCAGGCTGCACCCACAGCATCCCAACGCTTCCAGCTCTCGGCCTTCGTCGGCGGCTCCGGCGTCTACACCCAGGTCCTCAACGGACACAACCTCAGCATCACTGCCGGCGCCGATGTCACCACTCGCCCCTACTACGGCCTGCACCCCAGTCTCGAAGTGCGTGGCACCTATCCGGTAGACTCCGGAACCATCGCCGGGGAGAAGTCCATCCTCGCCGGACTCAAACTCGAACATCAGATCGGCAACTTCCACCCCTACGCCAACTTCCTCATCGGCCGCGGAGAGATCGACTACCATAGCGGCGGAATCACCGTCGGCACCCTCACCTACCTGGCCTCCACCTCAACCGTCTTCTCCCCCGGCCTCGGTCTCGACTACGACCTCAGCCCACACTTTGCCCTCAAGGCCGACTACCAGTACCAAAATTGGACCACCTACCCCCTCGCTCCAGGCGTCCTCACCCCCAGCGTCATCACCGCTGCCATCATCTACCGCTTCGACTTCAATCACAGCTACAAGCGGATCAAACCCTCCCGATCCACCCCGGCAAACTGAGTCAGTCGAACCGTCTCCACCACCCTCGGACCCACTCCGACCCGCTTAGTCGGACGTCTTTCCTTTACGTCGTTCAACTGCCCAGCTCCCACCACAAATTCACCACAAGCTGTCCACCCAAATACCATCGCTCAAAGCTTGAAAAGCTCCTTCAGCCGCTTCGTCTGCGACCGGCTCACCGGAATCTCCGTCTTCTTCGGGTCGTCCATCCGTAGTTGATAGCTCGACTTGAACCACGGAACCACCTCCCGTATGTGCTGTATATTCACCAGATACGAGCGATGAGCCCGCCAGAAAGCCTCCGGATTCAACTGCTCCAGCAACTCCTCCAGCGTCCGGCAATTCGATTGCCCCTCAATCGTAGGCGTAACCACACTAATCGTCCCATCCTCTATCGCCGCAAAACAAATCTCCCGCTGATCCACCAACAATAAACGACTCTGAGCGCGGACGATCACCTTTGCTATGTTGGATTTAGGAGCTTGTCCCTGTTCCTCCACCAGCTTCAGCAAAGCATCCAGTTTCGCATCGCTGGCCGACTCCACCGGCGCCTGCCGCCGCCCCAAAGCCTTAGCCACCGCCAGAGAAACACGCTTGCGATCAAACGGCTTCAACAAATAATCAATCGCATTTACCTCAAACGCCCGCACGGCATATTGGTCGTAAGCTGTTGCAAACACTACCATTGGCATAGGGGTCTTGCGATCAAGCAGCTTCTTAAGCACAGCAAAACCGTCCAGCCCAGGCATCTGAACATCCAGAAAAACCACCTCCGGCTTATGCAAACGAATCAGCTCCACCGCATCAATACCATTGGTCCCCTGCGCCAGAACATCGACACCACCAACACTATCAAGCAGATACAGCAGCTCCTGCCGAGCAAGCGGTTCGTCATCGACGATCACAGCGGTAATTGGCATAGAAGACATCTAGTCGCTGAACGCGCGCAGTCTGGACGGGGCCTGATCTTCAGCAAGATCGTGTCCACACTGCGTACAGTACACATCGGTAATCAGTGTGCCACGGAAGCACCTGCCGCACACAGGAGCCATCTGGAACTGGCATTGCGGGCAGAAATGGTAGCTGGAGGCTACCTCTGTGGAGCAGTGCGGACAGCGTGAAAGTATGGGCTGGCGCAGCAGAAAGTAAACAATAGCACCGATGCCACCCGGCATAACAATGACGATCAGCATCCACAAGCTTGCCGACATCTTGCGACGCTTTACGTCACGGCTAACATACCCGACCAGCAACACATAGCTGGCAAACGCCGTGCCCCAGGAGTATCCCATCAGCAGGCGCATCGGCAGCATCTCGTGACGATGATGAGGCAATACGCCGTGAAAAAGATACTGAACAGAGGCAAATACCAGTATGGCGAGGGCGATAGACCAAGATGGAATCATACTCAGTTCGTTATCGCCTTCGGTGGCTTCTCGTTTAGATTCACGAGACTTGAAGTTCCAAAGCATGGTCACTGTCGAACCTCCGATTCGGACCGGCTACGGGTGCGACGAAACCATACCATAGCGAGCAGGAAGGCGGAGACAGGAAAAAACCATAGGAGCAGAACTAGAAACTGGTTACTGGCATCCGGTACGCCGATAGGGGTTACTTCATACTGGTCAAGTACGTTCCAGATAGCGGTGCAGAAGATCACCAGCAGTGCAGAGCAGACTCCCAGCGGGATCCAAAGACTGCGGATGCGACTGCGACGCGCCTGAATCGTGCGTGCGCGTTCTCGTACAACGCGATGGGTGCGGTTCACCACACGGGCACTCGCCGCAGAGTTCATGCCTTGAGGCGTTGATCGTGGCAGAGCACGAAACTCGGATTCGGATGGGAACTGACTGCTGGCGGCCTTCACGAGTGGGCCTCCCCTGCATGAGGAGTCGCACGAAGCTGTTCCATGCGTGGTTTGAGCGCAGCCAAACCGCGGTAGAGCCGCGACTTAACGGTGGAAAGCGGTGCACGGGTAACAACCGCAATCTCTTCGAGGGAGAGTTCTTCGTAGAAACGCAGAACTAAAACTTCTCGATAGTTTGGCTCCAACTTGAGTAGTACTTCCGATACTTCAGCAGAGTCTTCGCGAGATTGAAATTGCTCAAGCGGTGACGGCCCGGCGATGGCGAACTCCAGAGGACGCTCGTCTTCACGGGCCTCCGTCATCTCGTCGAGGCTGGACATGGTGCGTTTACGGGAGAGGTCTATGACCAGATTGCGAGCTATGGTGAACAGCCAGGTGTCGAAGCGCGCCTTGCCGTTGTACTGTCCACCGCGCAACAGAACCCGCATCCAGGTCTCCTGGAAGAGGTCTTCGGCGACTTCGCGACGTCCAGTGAGGAACAGCAGGTAGCGCAATAGTCGATGCTGGTACGTTTCGATCAGTTGATCCAGCAGTTCGACGTCCTGACGCTTCAGGCCACTGGCAATCTCCGCATTCTCACTCGCAGAGTGAACTGCCAGAACGTTCGAGATGGAAAGAGACTCACTTCGCACAATCTTTGAGACGAGAGATGGCTCAGAAAAGACTCGATTTCTTTTATTACCGATTTTTAGCGGGAACAGTGTCATCAAGTTTGAATGCTTTGCCTTGGGTTTTGCGTACCCAATCTACTTCATTTTAGTGCCTGTCCTGGTTGATGTGGTGGCTATCTAGTTTCTCGGCCGTTCCTGAGACTGTCTATGATTAGATAATAGTTCTTCCATAAGTCTTTTATAATCAATTCAATAGCGGTAGCTGTGGGCTACAATTCTGCGCGTAGATTGCTGAAAGCTCCTGGGGGACAGATTTGCCGCCAACAGAGTCTGGAGGTATCAGGGGAAAGGCTGTCGGCGATTGTTCGCCTGTGGTGGAGCAGGCAGTAAACTGGACGGATGGAAGTTCTTTACGGCCTGCACCCGGTGGAAGAGGCAATACGCTCTGGCTCGCGCCGGTTGGATCATGTGAGTGTGGCCCGCGAGCGGCGGGATGAGCGTCTGGAGCGGCTGATCCAGTTGTGCCGAACGGCAGGCGTGCGGGTGTCTTTGGAGTCGCGCGATCAGTTGACCAAACTCGCACGATCCGACGCGCATCAAGGTGTGCTCGCAGTAGTAAAAGAGCGCGAGTTTCTGGGAATTGAAGACTTGCTGGTTCCCAAGGGGCCGGGTGAGTACCATTTTCTGCTCGCTCTGGATGGAGTCGAAGACCCACACAATCTTGGCGCACTACTGCGCACGGCGGATGGCGCTGGCGTGGATGGGGTCATTCTGCCGGAGCGTCGGGCGGCAGGCGTCACGGCAACGGTGGCGAAGACCTCTGCGGGTGCCTCTGAGCATGTTCGGATTGCCAGGGTGACGAACCTGGTACGGTCTCTGGAGCAGCTGAAACAGAAGAATATGTGGGTGTTGGGGCTCGATGAGCGAGGCTCTCCGGACTATGTTGATTTCGACTTCAAGACGGACTGCGTGTTGGTTTTGGGTCGCGAGGGCGCAGGCTTGCACGATCTCGTCAAGAAGACATGTGACCATCTGTTGCGGATTCCAATGGCTGGGATGGTTTCGTCGCTGAATGTGTCGGTGGCAGGTGCGATTGTGATGTACGAGGCGATGCGCCAGCGGCGTCCGGCAGTGGAGCCTAAACCTGTAAAAGCCACGAAGGTCCGCAAGGGGCTGGGAAGTTGACCAAGTCCATGCTGTGCAGGAGTTGCCTGCTGGTCACGCTGCTGGTGTCAGTTCATTTGCTGACAGAGAATGCTGTTGGACAGTTGCCACCACATGAGGCTGAGCCGGTGGGACAGCAGCCTGGAACAGTGCTGTTTGAGCAGAGTCAGGATGCTCCGGAGCAGCAGAAAAGCAAGTTGCCGAGTAACGCACAGACAAAAAAGGCCGAGGAAGTTGCACTGACGGTGACTGACGCGGAACGGTCTGCGCTCACCTTCACGGCCTACGATCTGGATGCGCACCTTGCCCCGGCGCACTCACACTTGGCTATGCGTGCGGGGTTTACAGTTCGGAACGATGGCGCGGTGCCGCTGGCACGTCTGGTCGTGCAGATATCGTCGTCGCTGCAGTGGGAACGGTTTACCACGGTAGATGCCAAAGGTATGGTGACCGTCCCGTTTGTGCAACATCAATTGGATACGGATGCAGACCATACAGGAAGAGCAACAGAGGCAATCCTGATGCTTTCGACACCGCTGGCGGTGGGTGCTTCGTTGGAGCTTACCGCGTTGTATAGTGGCGAGGTTGCCCAGTCGGCGCAGCGGTTGGAGCGGATCGGTGCGCCAGTGGGTGAGGCGTCTTATGCTGACTGGGACTCCATTGCGCCAGATGGCACTGCGCTGCGCGGGTTTGGTAGCGTCCTCTGGTATCCCGTGGCAGCAGAGCCGGTTTTTCTGGGCGATGGGGCTAAGTACTTTCGCGCTGTCGGGGCGACAAAACTCAGGCAAGCAAGTGCTACCGTTCGCCTACGCCTGACCGTTGAGTATGTTGGCGACGCACCGAACGATGCGTTTTTCTGTGGCGTAAGGCAGCCTCTGGTGGCAGTGAGCGAGAATGCAGACGCTTTAGTTGCGGATGCTCCGGGAGTCGCGACGGCAGAGTTTGAGCCTCGTCTGCTGGGCTTTCGGGTTCCCAGCTTATTTATTACCGCCACGGCTGCAACAAAGGCTGACGGAGAGGTTTTGACCGCAGTCACGGATGATGACGCAGCCTTAGGGCGCTATACGGCGGGTGCACAAAAGGTGCAGTCGCTACTGATGGAATGGCTGGGCGGAACACCGCTGAGTTCGTTGAATATTCTCGATCATGCTGGTCAGCCTTTCGAAGACGATGCCTTGTTGGTTGTGCCTATGCGCGACGGTGATCCAGCGGCGGTGGCAACAGTACTGGCGCACTCACTCGCACATGCCTGGTTTCGCTCGTCGCACGTTTGGCTGGACGAGGGAGTCGCACAGTTCATGTCGTTGCTCTGGGTGGAACGCAGCCAGGGTCGTGAAGCTGCGATTCAGCAGATGCAGGAGCAGGCTAATGCTCTCGCGCTGGCAGAGCCGGAGCAGGACGGCTTGGCGGCAGCGGTCGATGCCAGGGGACAGTCCCTGGTGGATGCGCACGACGAGGTGTATTACCGAACCAAAGCGGCGGCGGTGCTATGGATGCTGCGCTCCGTGGTGGGGGACGATGCACTCAAAGATGCGCTGCAGGTGTATCGGCACGGCAGCAAACAAGAAGACGATGCAAAAGAGTTTCAGCGCGTGTTGGAGAAGACATCTGGTAAGGATCTTGAGTGGTTCTTTGAGGACTGGGTGTATCGTGACCGTGGATTACCAGAGTTGACGGTGATTAACATAGCCCCGCGCGAGCTGCCACTGAAAGGCGGCAAATCTGCAGGCTGGCTGGTGGCCGTAGAGGTGCGGAACGACGGAGATGCAGTTGCAGAGGTGCCGGTTACTGTTCGATCGGGTGCGTTGACTGCCACAGAGCGGTTAAGAATTCCCGGGAAGTCGCGGGCGTCGACGCGGATTGTGTTTGAGGGGGTTCCGGCAGAGGTGCAAGTGAATGATGGTAGTGTGCCGGAGGTCGGCGCAAGTGTTCACTTGAAGAAGCTTTCTGTTCAGATTCAATAGTGACCCCAGGGCGTATCAGCGCTTGGAGTGGTGAGCGTGGGTTGCAGTAGTGGGCCTTGCCGAGGCTTCCTGCCAGGTCTGTGGACCACCCCAGGGACGCACAGCGGAGATGTCGATCCGGACCGGACTGGATGTAGGGTTGCTTGGGGCTACATTGTTTAGTCCATCTCCAAGTTGGGGAAGAGCTGCGCCGAGAGCCTGAAGCCGGGAGAAGACGACCATTCCACTTAGGTGCAGGCTGTAGCCTGAGGAATCGATACGTCCGTCGAGTGTGGCAGGGTCTTTGCCGCCCAGTGGCAGGGATATCGGTGTGAGCAAAAAGGTGCTGCCTGCTGGGGAGGAAGCTGCGTGTGGCTGGCGGCGATTGCGCGCTAGAGCCGGTGGCGTGGCCGCGGGAGACTCCAGTGTGGTAGTGCCGAGAAGAAGTGGAGCAGAGCCGAGGCTGGGGTTGTGGAGGGCAAGATCCGAGACATGGATAATGCCGGTCCAAGATGACTCTGACGCAAGGCCAGGACGATACTGCAGGTTCCCAGTGATGGTGCCCGATGCTGTGGTTGCCTGCGGAAAACGAGAGCTGGCAATCTGGGCCCAGTCAAGGATGGTTTGGGCAGGGATCCCTGGAGTGGATATGTCAGCCGTGGTGGAGAGTGGGTTGCGCACGTCAGCCAAGGTGGCGGCGACTGTGAGGGTCGGAGTCGCCGAGGAGCCGGCCGGTGGCCAACTGCAACTGATGTCAGTGAAAGAGTGAAAGGCGTTCGAGGCAGTGCCAAGGCACTGCATGTCAAGGGATAGGGGATGTTGAGGGACAAAGTCAGCGCGACGTCCCGCGTTGAGTATCATCCTTGTCTCAACGCTGCTTTTGCCGACAGTACCATGAACCTTTGCAGAGAGTGTGAGGTCGCCGCGGAGGCCTGCATCGTGGTTGAATAGCAATCGGCTGGCTTCGCCAAGAGGAGCATTGCGCCAATCAGCCTGCATCGCAATGGCAACTTGGGAGAGGGAAGCGGCGCGCCCCAGCGTGCCCTCCAGTTGAAGAGTTCCTGTGTCGGACACATTACTGTCTGTACGAGCAGGGTGGGCTTCCAAGCGTAGATGCCACTCTTGTGGGCTGGGTAGCCACAGGGCGAAGTTGGCATCGGTGAGCGAGAGAGGAATTTTCTCCTGATCGAGCTTCAGGTTGAGGCGGGCACCCGTCGCTTCAATATAGGGAAAGCGCGGGGCTGGGCCAGCAGACCTCTGTGCCGTGGGAGCAGCTTCGATACGGGCGGCTTGGGTAAGGATGGTTTCAAGGTTCCACTTGCCGTTCGCGAGATGGACGAGGTTCACGCTTGGCTCGGTGAAACTGATGGTCGAGAACTCGACGCGTCGTGTCCAGAGTGAACTGAGGCGAAGGGTGGCACGAACAGTGTTGGCGCGGATGACTGGTTCAGTGCCGAATGCCGGGTCTTCGCTGACTACGAAGTTGTTCAGAGTGAAGCCGGGGAGGGGAAGCATGTTCAGAGTGACGCTATCGAGATGAACGGGGCGACCAAGGCTCTGGCTGATGCTGGTGGCAATGCGTCGTTGATAGCGGTTGACGCTGATGTAGGGCGGTACCAATGCAAGCAGGATGAGTGCAAAAATGACGTAGTAGACAAGGACAAAGCGGCGGACGCGAGAACGGCGAGCCCGTCGCGGGGTGGATTGGTCGTCAGAGGCGTGGGTAGGATCAGTCTGTTGCATGGACGATGGCGGCATGCCTGTACTTGGTGCCGTTTGGCCTCTTTTTATTTGATGAGATGCAGGGTTCGGTTCCAACGCGTCTGGTCGAAGACATGGATAAGAATGTGCCCGATGAAGCTGAGACGGTCGCCTACGCTTTGTTTGTTGATCTGGTCTGCAGGGGTCTCGAAGGACCAGTAGACAAACATGGGACGTCCGACGATATTCTCACGAGGAACGAAGCCCCAATAGCGTCCGTCAAGGCTCTCGGTACGGTTGTCGCCCATGGCGAAGACCTTCCCCGGGGGGACGACCAGATCATCGCCCTGGATATGGCTGGGAAGATCGTAGGCCCAGGTGGCGGTGACGTCATCGGCAGGACCAGGGGGGATCGAGGGAAAGTCGTCACGGTAGGGGTTATAGGCGTGCTGTGGGTTGTCGTCTGCGACGGGTTTGCCGGCCTGTGGTTCGTCCTGGGCAATGCCGTTGAGGTAGACGATTCCGTTTCGCAGATGGATGCGATCTCCAGGGATTGCGATAGCACGTTTCACCAGGAAAAGGTCAGGTTCGCCTGGTTTGAGAAACACGATGATATCGCCGCGATGTACCTGACGGTAGTAGACAAAGGGAGCCCAGGAAGTAGCCGGCGCGAGTCCGATACGGTCGACCAGCACGTGATCGCCGATGAGCAGGGTCTTGACCATGGACGCGGAGGGAATCTCAAAGTTCTGGAAGACAAATGTCATGACGAATAAGCCGATGGCAAGGACGCTGCAGAAGGAAGCCAGCGACTCGAGCAGAGTCTCCGTCTCTTCTGCGTGTGGATTGTCAGTTTGCTTCGATTCCAATTCCATCGTGTTCATTTACTTTGTCTCCAGACCCTACTGCCAGTGTATCGCTGAATGAGTATGGCTCATGGAGATAGCATGGCAGTTTTCACCGAACAATGCTCAGGGTCCGGTTCCAGCGTGCGAAGCCCAGCACAGATTCGAGCATGCTGGAATGTGGGTGTTCGAGCGCTTGGGAGCCGTCCGGCTCGTTGGCGTTGATCGACCGTAGAGAGAAATAGATGAGAATTGGCCTCCCGACGATATTCTCACGAGGAACGAAGCCCCAATAGCGGCTGTCTTCGCTGTCATTGCGGTTATCTCCAAGGACGAAGTAGTTCCCGGCAGGGATGATGAGTTCTCCGTTGTCGATGAGAGTGTGCATCTTGACCCACCAGCGCGAGTCGATCTCGGGATCTGCCATCTGAAGTCGGGGAAAGTTGTCGCGAAAGTTATCGGGGCTCGACGGGCGATAGATGGCATACGGCTCAATGAGAGCCTGACCATTGATGTAAACGTGGCCTTCGCGCAGCTTCAGATGATCTCCAGGTAGTCCGATCACCCTCTTGATGAGATGGATACTGGGGTCGATGGGATAGTGAAAGACAATGATGTCACCACGCCGGATATTGGGGGATGGGAAGGGATTGAGACCTGTCTGCCAGTCGACGTTTTGCTTATCTACGAGCAGAAAGTCGCCGACCAGTAGTGTTGGTTCCATGGATTCCGATGGAATGCGGAAGGGCTGGATGGCAAGCGTGATGATGAAGACCGCAATGACAATGATGGTGAGGAGAGATTGGAGTGCGGGGAGAAATCCATGGTGCTGGCGTTCGCGTGCTTGTGTCGCACTATGGGATGCCGGCGAGTTGCTCACTTGCTCCTCGCCGGGGCGTTGATGTTAGGATTCGGAGTTACTTTTGCCGTGCCGACTTCCGAGGATTGTTCCAGCAAGAGTCGCTCAAAGGATAGCCGTGCAGCTTCCTGCTGGGCCTGCTTTTTGGTCGAACCTTCCGACTCTACCAGCGCTCTTGCCCCTCCGGCACCGTCGTCGATTCGTACCTGAACCTTAAATCGCTTGTCATGATCGGGACCTGATTGGTCGGTAAGGACGTACTGCGGTTGTCCCGCGCCAAGGGCCTGCAAGTACTCCTGCAGGGCTGATTTATGGTCGCCGATGGCTCCGCTGAAGGTGTCCCCAGCGCGAAGGGCAAGATGCAGGTCGGGTAGCGCAGGTTGGATGATATTCATTTCGACAAATGAGCGAGCGGCTTCAAGTCCGCCATCGAGATATAAGGCGGCAATCACTGCTTCCAGCGCGTTGGCCAGCAGCGCGTGTTTCTGGCGGCCTCCACTACGTTCCTCGCCGCGGCCAAGACGCAGAATAGAGCCCAGATCAATCCGTCTGGCAACGTCGCCGAGATGTTTGCGGCTGACGAGGGATGCCCGGAGCCGGGTCAACTCCCCCTCGCGCGAGCGAGGAAAGCGCTGAAAGAGCGCTTCTGCCACGATCAGCCCGAGGACAGCATCGCCGATAAACTCAAGTTGCTCATTGTCCGCCGTGGGGTCGGTCAACGCCTCGGGACTGCTCTCGTACGCGAGCGAACGGTGGGTCAGCGCCCATGTGAGCAGTTCCGGGCGCTTGAACTGGTGCTCAAAACGTGCAGCAGGATGCCCGTTGGTGTCTGGTCGTCCGACTTTGGGGCGGCGCGTGGTCATTCCATTCCTTCGTGCTGAACGCGTGATGAAGAGTGCCAGTTCATAAAAACTCTACAAGTGGTGAGATTACTTCGGGTCCGGAGGACGGTAAGCATCTTTCTCTGCCTTCCCACTCGGGTCTAACGGTGCGTCGTCGGATTCCTGAGGATCAGGCTGCTGGCGTTTAGGCAACGCGAAGGGTTCTTTGATCCCTTTCTCTGCAGCAGCTTTGGTATCTGGCTGACTATCGCGAACGGTAAGGGCAGCACGATACTCCGCGAGTGCCTTGGTGCGGTCGGTTTGAACATCGTAGAGTCGTCCGAGGTAAATGTGAGACCATGCGAGGGTGCGAGGATCTTTGGACGTATGCAGCACTTCTTCAAAGTGAGTTACCGCAGATTCTGGCTGCTTCTCCATTAGATCGATACGGGCAAGGATGTAGTGGGCCTGTGCGTGATCGGCAGCGGGATCTGCAAGGGCTTTTTCGGCAAGATCAGCAGCACCAGCAGTGTCGCCCTGAAGAAGTTTGAGATCAGCAAGACGGAGCCCTGAAGGCTTCTGCGGTGTTCGGCGGACGAGATCATGGGTGCCTTCAGGCAGAAAGACAATCTGCTCGTCGTGATGGCGCTCCCGCTCAACGTCCATGCCGTAGACCATCTCCCCGATATCTTCTTTCAGGCTGATGGAGTCCTTCTCCATTTCGTTGAGTTTGTTGTAGAAGTACTCGACCAGAACCCAGCCTTGGCGCATGTCCACATCAACCGCTTTGCGACGGATGATCTCGGCCTGCCGCTCGTAGGCGGAGGTGTCGGCATCGAACTTCTCCAACTCAGCGCGCTCGTGAGTTCCACTTGGGCGCTTGGGTTTCACGAGTCCAACATCCATGGTTTGGGCTTCGATGGCCTTGATCAGGCACTCGGTGAGAAGGGCAACGATGTCTGATTTATAGGCGAATTCGAGCGGCGCATCCTGCACAGGCTTAAGGAGAGGCAGCAAACGATCCATTGCTGCGGCGCGAGCGTAGACGAGCGGTTCAACCTCATAGTGCAGATAGGTATGGCGAATCTGATCCATATGGATCGAGCCAGGAGGGTCTGCTGCAGGCGAGGTGACGACGATGTAGTCGTTCGCATAGATACGTGCATTGGTTGCTGCCGGAGATAGCATTGGCTCGAGCAGCACCAGGAAACGGCGGCCATCGTAGCTGCTGACCGGCATACGCAAATAGATGTTCGTATTGAGCACCATGCGGGTTAGCGGATCATGGACGCGGCTGACGATGTCTTCGTATTCAGGCCGATGGTGAAACCAGATGGCATTCAGGTGGACTTGTTCGCCGAAGGTTCTCAGAAGTGGCAGTATGTTGACGATCTGGGTTGAGTCGGGAGGGAGTTCCGCCTCATCGACGGTTGGACTCAACTCAGGCGGTGGTGAAAGATATAGTGCGAGCGAGATGTACTGAGCGAGGTTTCGCCCACTGTCGGCAAGTGTATGTTGACGAATGTAACTGCAAAGCGCGTCGCGACTGTCTCGAGCGGAAGCTGAGGCGGCCAGTGCATCGTTGACCTCCTGGCGGATGGCGAGACGAACAGGATTAGAAGTGGCTAGGTCTGCATCGTACCCGCAGGTGTTGAGCGCGACGGCGATATCGAAGAGCGGCTCACTAGTCTCGAGCGTAATGGCGGAGCCACCTGCTTCAGGCTGTGCAATACGCCCGATAGGTTTGCTGCGGGAGTCCTGAACGAGAGTGCCAGACTGGCTACTGCTGGAAGACTGGCCGCTGCTGGAAGACTGTGGCTGCGTTGTGGATTGTGCGGTGGCAAACTGAACTAGTCCGCCCATGGTCTGCGCGGTAAGGGTGCAGGCAAGGCTGAGTTTCAGTAGCCGATACGATGGTTTTTGGGTAGACACGATATGGTTTCGACGCTCCACTGGAGTTTAAGGGAGCGAACCAACGGTTGCAAACGGAGGAGGGACTCGATTACTAGCCCTGGACTGAGATTCCTGCAAACGTCAGGATCACCCGACCACGGACGGGAGCCCCGAATACTCTGGATGGCTCGAAGACGCTGAGGAGCAGTTGATCGACTATTTGCGTCTGAACCGTTGATTCTATGGGGCCTGACACGATGTTGTAATCGTAGACGCGGCCTTGATCGTTAATGTATGCCTCTACGATGATGGTCTTATCGTGTGCAGCCAGAATGGGTCTGGGTCGTACGGCAGAATAGAGATAATGCGGCATGGTCATGGCGCCGAGCGGTTCATCGTTTGCCATAACTGGTTCTGGTGCAGCAACCATTCCGAGTAGAAACATGACTCCACCCAGAAAGACGACCGCACCCGCGAAACCTGCGGATACCTGCACAAGCATTGGACGGATCAGGTTATCCCACTTGATGGTGAAGGTATCGATCCACCGTGCCTTGCTGTGCGCCCGCTCGTGAGAGATAGCCAGACGGAGCTTCATGGCAAGGTCAGTTGGGGCTTTGAGACTCTCCAGTGAGGATAAGGATTGCTGCATCGCTCGCAAGGCTGAGAACTCGCGGTGACAGAAAGTGCAGACTTCGAGATGTGCGGCAATAGCCTGCATCTGATGCCCGCTGACGGCGCCGTCAAGGTAAGCCGAGAAAGATTCCTGAATTGCTTGGCAGCGTTGA
>DAICZO010000348.1 GCA_027311125.1 Acidobacteriaceae bacterium | reverse complement strand
TTCTTGGCGGCGGCATCGCTCATGGCGACGTCGGTCTCCTGCTTGGAGACGGAGTTGGTCTTGAGCAGATTCTGGTAGCGCTGCGAGGTGGTATTGGCCAGATCGAGATTGGCATGCGCGCTTTTGAGATCGGCCTCGGCGACCTGCAGTTGCTGGTCGACTTCGGGAGTTTCGATCTCCGCCATCAACTGGCCTTTGCGGACACGAGCCCCGATATCGAAGTACCACTTTTTCAGGTAGCCATTGGGGCGGGAGTAGAGGGGGGTATCGATGAAGGCCTGGGTGTTGCCGGGGAGCGCGATCTCGGACGACATGGTGGAGACCTTGGGATAGGTGACGTTGACCGAGGGAATGGCGGCCTCGGCAGTCTGATGTTCGAGAGCGTCCTCGTGCCTGGCGCGGGCCAGTATGCCGACGATGACCACGATCAGCAGCAGGATAAGCGCGACGGTGAGGCCGATCCAGGTGGCGCGGGTGAGGCCTCGGCGCGCGGGCGGCAGCGTGGCTGCGACCGGGGATTCGGCTGAGGGGGTGCTCGCGTCGGTGTTCATCTCGGTACCGGGGGTCATGCTTGCTCCTTGAACTTATTCTGCGTCAAAACGGCTGCAGCTTGCGAGCGTTTCAGACTCCTGCGACGTGGTGCTGGTCGGAGTCCGTGGGACTGGTTACGGAGTTGTTCCTGCGGCCATGCAACAGGCTGAAGACGGCGGGTACGAAGACCAGTGTGGCCATGGTGGCGAGCAACAGTCCGCCGATGACGGCGCGGCCCAGGGGCGCGTTCTGTTCGCCGCCTTCTCCGGCGCCGAGGGCCATGGGAATCATGCCAATGATCATCGCGAGGGCGGTCATGGCGACGGGGCGGAAGCGTGTGGCACCAGCCTCCAGTGCGGCCATTACGGCATCGCCATGGTGCTCCAGCCGGTCTTTGGCGAAGGAGACTACCAGGATGCTATTGGCGGTGGCGACGCCCATGCACATGATCGCACCCATCAGGGCAGGAACGCTGAGCGTGGTGTGCGTGGCAAAGAGCATCAGCACGATGCCGGCGAGGGCGGCTGGCAGCGCGGTGATGATGATGAAGGGATCGAGCCAGGACTGGAAGTTGACCACGATCAGCAGGTAGACCAGCACGATGGCGAAGCCAAGACCGGCGAGCAGGCCGAAGTAGGAGCTGCGCATGGTCTCAATCTGGCCGCGTACCCGCACGAAGCTGCCGCGTGGCAGAGACTTGCGGTTGGCATTGACGATGCGGTCTATGTCGCGGCTGACGCTGCCGAGGTCTCGTCCCTGCACGTTGCCGTAGATGTCGAGGGTGCGGCGAATGTTGTAGTGGTTGATCACCTGCATCTCGGTGCTGCGGGAGATGTTGGCCACGTCGGCGAGGATCTCCGGCTGGGTGGCGGTGGAGGCAGTGATGGGGATGTTCTGCAGGTCGCTGAGCGACTGAATCTGGTACTGCGGCGCCTGCGCGACCATGGGGTAGTTGATGCCGTTCTTGAAGTTGAGGAAGAACATGGGCGTCAACTGGGTGCTGCCGCTGAGGATGTTCAGCAGGCTGCCGCCGACGTCGCGGATGGTGTATCCGCCCTGCTGGGCCTTGGTGCGATCGACGTCGACGTTGAGCACCGGGTAGTCGTCCGGTTGCTGGATGCGGAGGTCGACTAGGCCGGGTACCTGACGCAGGTCGGCGAGCACCTTGTTGGCGACCTTGCGGTTGGATGCGATGTCGGAGCCTTCAAACTGAACGTCGATGGGGGCAGGCAGACCGAAGTTGAGAATCTGCGTGACGATATCCGAAGGCAGAAAGTAGAAAGTTACACCGGGGAAGCTGCGCGGCAGGGAGGTGCGCAGCTTCTCGACGAAGTCTTCGGTGGGCTGATGGTCTTCTTTGAGGGAGACGAGAATATCGGCATCGGCGGCACCAATCAGACCCGAGGTGGCGTGCTGAAAGTTGAGCGTGCTGTACGGTAGCCCGATGTTGTCGAGGATGTTGTCCACCTGCGATGGAGGCACGACCTGGCGTATGTTCTGCTCCACCAAATCGCAGAGGCGCGCCGTCTCTTCGATGCGGGTACCGCTCTTGGCGCGGACGTGCAGGATGAAGGCTCCGTTGTCGGTGCTGGGAAAGAAGTTTTGACCAAGGAATGGCAGGAGCGCAAACGCTGCGAGACAGGCCAGGAGAAAGATGGGAATAAAGATGGTGCGCGCTTCGATCAGTCGGCTGAGCAGATCCTGATACGCGACGCGAACCCGTTCGAACAGGCGCTCGAAGCCGCGCTGGAAGCGGGAGAACACATTGTTGGACGGCACGGTATGTTGGTCGTGCGCCTTGAGCAGGTACATCGCGAGCGTAGGGACAAGGGTTCGCGACAGGATGTAGGAGGCGAGCATCGCGAAGACCACCGCCTCCGCCAGGGGGACGAACAGATAGCGCGAGACGCCGCTGAGAAAGAACATCGGCAGGAACACGATGCAGATGCAGAGGGTGGAGACCAAGGCAGGAACGGCGATCTGCGCGGCGCCATCGAGAATGGAGTCGTGCAGGCCGTTGCCTTCTTCCAGGTAGCGCTCAATGTTTTCGATGGTGACGGTGGCGTCGTCTACCAGAATGCCGACGGCCAGCGCCAGTCCACCCAGCGTCATGATGTTGATGGTCTGCCCCAGCAGCCCCAGCACGATGATGGAGGAGAGGATAGAGAGCGGGATGGAGACCGCAATAATGATGGTGCTGCGCCAACTGCCCAGGAAGAGCAGGATCATCAGGCCGGTGAGCACTGCGGCGATCACGGCCTCACGGATGACACCGGTGACCGAGCCACGCACGAAGATGGACTGGTCGCCGATCAGCTTGATCTGCAACTCCGGCGGCAGGATAGTGGCGATGCGGGGCAGCAGGGCGCGGATGCCACCCACGACGCTGAGCGTCGATGCATTGCCGGACTTCAACACCGTGACCAGTACGCCGCGATGGCCATCCTGACGGACGATGTTGGTCTGCGGAATGCTGCCGTCGCTGACGGTGGCGACATCCCGCACATAAACCATGGATCCATTGACCTGCCGAATGGGGATGTTACTGATGCCCTCCAGCGTGATGGGCGAGGAGTTGATGTGGATGTCGTACTCGTCCTGGCCGATCTTGGCGGTGCCGCCGGGCTGGACGACGTTTTGTCGCGCCATCGCGTTGAGAACATCAATCGGTGACATGCCCTTGGCCTGGAGATGGCCGGGGTCGAGATTGAGCATGATGGAGCGCTGCTTGCCGCCGTAGACGTTGGGCACGACCGCGCCCGGGACGGTGACCAGTTGCGGCCGAAGAAAGTTGAGGCCGAGGTCGTTCAGTTGCTGCTCGGAGAGTCCTTTGCCGGATAAGCCAAGCTGCAAGATGGGCACGCTGGAGGCGCTGAAGTTGATGATCTGCGGGGGCAGAATGCCGGGTGGCAGCGAGTGCAGGATGAACTGCGAGGCGCTGGAGACCTGCGCATTGGCGGTGTCCAGGCTGGCTCCGGGCTGCAGGTAGACTTTGACGATGACCTGGCCGGAGACGGTGGTCGATTCGATGTGCTGGATGTTGTCGACCAGGGTGGTCAGCACCTTCTCGTACGGCGTGGTCAGGCGGCCTTCCAACTCCTCTGGATTCAGTCCGGTATAGCTCCAGGCGATAGAGATCACCGGAATATTGATATTCGGAAAGATATCCGTCGGCGTACCGAGAATCACCACCGGCGCGGCGATCAGGATGAGGATCGCAAGCACGATGAAGGTATAGGGCCGCGTCAGGGCTATTTTTACGATCCACATGGTGGGTATTCGCCTTGAAGGAGACTTGATAGAGAGATCAAACTATATCTCTAGCATAGACAGGTTCAACCAATTTTGGGGCTTCGAATGTGCCCTGCGTGTTGCTGATAAGGTTCGGTATCACCCTTGCTGGCGTGTAAGGTGAGCTAGCTCAACAGGATGATCATGCCTTCGCCGGCCTCAAGCAGCAGGTTGCCCTCTACCGGGGCGCCATCGCCGTCGAGGATGGTGGTGAGCAGAATGTGCCCGGCCTCGCACGTAACGGTCTGGAGATCGTCGGTCAGGTTGAGGAAGATCTGCAGGCGCTGAGGCTGGTAGCTTTGCGGGTCTTCGGCGTACCGCTGAAAGCTGAGGACTCCGTTGTGTGCGTTGACCTGATCGATGCTGCCACGGTGCAGAGCCGGATACTTGCGGCGCAGTGTCAGCAGCTTGCGATAGAGCCACAGTACGGAGCGGGGCGCGGCGGACTGGGCTTCCACGTTGATCTCAGCGAAGTTGTCGTTGATGGGCAGCCAGGGTTCACCGGTAGTAAAGCCAGCACTGCTGGAGGTGGCGTTCCAGAGCATGGGGGTGCGTTCCGGGTCGCGTCCCAGCCCCATGCCGGGGTGATTGCGCTCGGCGGGGTCCTGGATGCGATTTGGCGGAATGCGTCCGTTGGTCATGGCGAGTTCGTCGCCGTTGTACAGGGTGGGGGTACCGCGCAGGGTCAGCAGCAGCATGGCGGCGGTGCGCACCTGTCCGAGTCCGACTCGGGTCGCGAGACGAGTCTGGTCGTGGTTGCCCAGCACCCAGTTGGGCCAGGCTCCCGGCGGCAGCTCTTTCTCGTACTCGCGGATCAGTTGGGCGATGTGCTCGGCGTTCCAGTCGGTTTGGATGAGGTGAAAGTTGAAGGGCATGTCCGCACCACGCAGGATGGGCTGTCCGCTGCTGGCGGCGTTGGGATCGAAGCCGTAGTACGCCACGAGGTCGCGAAGCGGCAGATAGATCTCACCGATCAGCACGCGTTGCGGATAGGCCGACATGACGTCGTGCATCTCGGCGACGATTCCGTGAGTCTCAGGCCGGTCCGCGGTGTAGGTGGGCAGTACGCTCCAGAAGCTGGCCGCGCCTGGCGTCCACTCCGGATTGGGCGGATTGTCGCGGAACTGGTCGTCCTTGATGAGCAGCCACAGCACGTCCATGCGGAAGCCGTCGACGCCGTGGCCGTTGGGGCCACGCTCCATCCAGAAGCGCATCGCGTCGTACATGGCCGCCCGAACCTCGGGATTGCGCCAGTTCAGGTCTGGCTGCTGCGGAAGGAACGAGTGGTAGTAGAACTGTCCGGTTCGCTGGTCGTAGGTCCACGAGGACCCGCCAAAGTTGGACATCCAGTTATTGGGCGGGCGGCTTTCAGGGGGACCGTCGCCGGGGGCTGGGTCGCGCCATAGGTACCAGTCGCGCTGGGGGCTGGTGCGCGCGCTGCGGCTGGCAAGAAACCAGGGATGCTGGTCGGAGCTGTGGTTGGGGACAAAGTCGAGAATCAGTTTCAGCCCGCGGGCATGGACGGCGGCGATCAGGCGGTCAAAGTCGGCCAGCGTGCCGAAGACGGGGTCGACGTTGCAGTAGTCGGATACGTCGTAGCCGAAGTCGGCCATGGGCGAGGGGTAAAAGGGGGAGATCCATAGCGCGTCGACGCCCAGTTCCACCAGGTAGTCCAGCCGCGAGAGGATGCCGGCAAGGTCGCCGATGCCGTCGCCGTTGGAATCCTGAAACGAGCGCGGATAGATCTGGTAGATGCTGCCATCCTGCCACCAGAGGCGCGGTGTGGGGGTCACGGAATTTTCCATTACAGATTGGATGCTACCGGAGAGGAAGTGGACGTTGCCAGCGCGATGGTCGGATAAAGTGAGGCAATAGGGGGATGACGATGCGGATGATTCGGCTGGCAGGTGCAGTCTTGGCGGTGATGGTGATGGTGGCAGTCCGGGGCGCGGCTGCGGACAAGTTCTCGCAGGAAAATCCGGAGTGGACGGAGCCGTTTCCTGCGTTTCGGATTGCGGACAACCTGTACTATGTGGGCAGCAAGGACCTGGCGTCCTACCTGGTGACGACACCGCAGGGCGACATCCTGATCAACAGCAGTCTGGAGAGCTCTGTGCCGCTGATCCGGCGGAGCATCGAGAGCCTGGGCTTCAAGTTCAGTGACGTGAAGATTCTGCTGATCAGCCATGCACACTGGGACCACGATGCAGGCAGCGCGAAGATCAAGGCGCTGACCGGTGCAAAGTACATGGTGACGGATGCCGACGTTCCCGTGGTTGAGAGCGGGGGCAAGGCGGATTTCTTCTATGGCAAGCGTTTTCGCTATCCGACGGCAAAGGTGGATCGCGTGCTCCACGACGGCGACGAGGTAAGGCTGGGTGACGCGGTGCTGGTGGCGCACAAGACGGCCGGGCATACCAAGGGCTGCACGACCTGGACGATCAAGGTGACGGACAAGGGTAAGACCTATAACGCGGTGATCGTCGGTAGTTGGAACGTGAATCCGGGGTTCCGACTGGTGGACCTGCCGGGCCGCCCTGCCTCCTACCCCGACATCGCAAAGGACTACGAGACGACTTTTCAGGTGCTGCATGGGCTGCCCTGCGACTTGTTCCTAGGCGCGCATGGCGGCTACTTTGGGATGCTCGCCAAGTACGCGGCGATGAAGCCCGGTGGGCCAAATGTCTTCGTCGATCCAGCCGGATATCAGGCTGCGGTGACCGAACGGCAGGCGGCGTTCGAGAAGGAGCTGAAGCGGCAGGAGGCTGGGGGAAAGTAGCGGATCGCTTTGCAGAGAGGCGAAGCAGCTCGCTACTGGTTGGGTGGCAGTGTTGCAGTCTTGGCGAACTAGTGGAGTCTAATTTCCATCCAGAGGGGTACGCATGACCTCACGGTCAGCGTCGGGTCCGTATTTGGAGGCCGGAAACTGTTGTGCTGCAAAACGGAAGTTCTTGCAGGTAGTGTAAAGCGTCGAGAGATGGGGCAAAGTGGTGATCGGCCCCTGGATCTCAATCTCTTCCGCATCATGAATGGTAAACACTGGCCCGTAGACGGAGTGAACCGTGGCGATGCTTCCTTTTTGGGGTCGAACAGCCAGATGAAGATTGTTCTTCCAACGATCCTTGCGTGGGCCGGATGCCACGCCGCAAAGATAGAAATAATGGGTTGGCTCAGGAAGATCGTATGTGCCGTCTTCCATCTGCTTATGGATCGCCTTCTCTTGAGTGCCGTAAAAACAGGCGAAGCAGTGATGCCAGGGTTTAAAGCCACGAACGTACATTCCCCAGAGATGAAGGTAATGTTCCTTTGCCTGTGAGGTGCCTGCTACTTCGATACGCATAGGAGCAGCATAGACTATCCGCGAGCAGTCGACTTGTCACGATGTTGTCTTCAATGTCTTTGGCTCGGTGGACCTGATACGGTCGAGCTGTGCGCGATGCCCACCTTAGGCGCGATAGTACTGCGCCGAAGATGGGGCACCCGGAGTTGGTGGGCTATTTCTCGCTAGTCGCTTCCAGTGGCTTTCTTGCGAAGTAGTAGAGGCTGAAGGCGAGGGCAGCGAACATTAGGACGCTGATGTAGTCGTGGTGAAGTGGGTTGTGGTCGGAGAAGCGGGGGATGGTGCGGTCG
>DAICZO010000347.1 GCA_027311125.1 Acidobacteriaceae bacterium | reverse complement strand
GGGAGGGGACGTTGCGTCGCTGCCAGGGGAAGTTGTTCCAGATGGCGCGGACGAAGACGACTTTGCCTAGCTTGCCGGTGGCGAAGATCTCCTGTTTGGCACGGAAGTAGTGGGTTCCGCTGCGCTGCTGCATGCCGCATTGCAGGACTTTGCTGCTGGCTGAGGCGGCCTGCTGGAGGGTGTTGCGTTCGTGCCAGCGATGCAGGGTGGGCTTTTCCAGGTAGACGTTTTTATTGGCGCTGAGGGCGTCCTTTGCGATCTGGACGTGGAGGTGATCGGGCGTTGCGATGAGGACAGAGTCGACATCCTTGCGCGCGAGCAGATCCTGATAGGCGACGAAGAGCGCAGGCTGGGAGAGGTGCGCCTGTAGGGTGGTCTGGAAGTGGCTGGTCTGCTGGTCGTAGACGTCGCATAGTGCGAGCATCTGGACGCGGGGATCCTGCGCGAAGGCGCTGCTGACGATGAGACCGCGGCGTCCGAGGCCGATGACCCCGAGGCCCACGCGGTCGTTAGCGCCGAGGATAGAGGCGTAGGAGCGGGCCGAGACGGAGCTGGCTGCGGTGAGGGCTGCGCTGGAGTAGATGAATTGGCGGCGGTTCATGCGGAGAAAGCCTCCTTCATGGCTTTGTATGCGGGTGCGATGACTTCGAGACCAGTTTTGGAGAGGTTCTCGCGTTCCTCTTCGTTTTCGACCCAGCCGTGCCAGCCGATCTGCTTGACGGCGGCGGCGACCTGGGCGAGCGGAAAGGTGCCCTGACCGAGAGAGATGAGGCGACCGTTTTTGTAGTCGCGGAGGTGCAGGCCGATGAGGCGCTGGGAGTGAGCGCGGAGGAAGGCAGGCACATCGGCACCACCACGGTAGGCGTGCCCGGCGTCGAGGACGAAGGAGACCAGCGCGGGATCGGTCTGGGAGTAGAGGGCGTCGATCTCGCCGATTTTGGATTCAAACTCGGGCCAGTGGTTGTGATAGGCGGCGGTGATTCCGAGGGATTTGGCGTAGGCCCCGGCAGCGTTGAGGGCTTCGATTTTGCGCTGGAGCTGATCGTGGTTGTCGGCAGGGGCTCCGCTGAGTACGAGGTGCTTTGCCCCGAGGGCTGCACCGCCGCGAGCGACAGGCTCGTATATGGCTGCGGGTGCGATGCGGGTGGCGGGATCGTAGCTGGGAGTGTCGAGGAAGACGTGGATGCCGAAGAAGGTGAGGCCGGTGCTCTCGATCTGTCGCCGGGCGGCCTGAGGTGCGGCGAACTGCTGGCTGAGGTTGCGGAAGCTGCTCTCGAAGCCCTGGTAGCCGATGGTCTGGATGGTGTGGAGCGTGGCCATGAAGGTATCGAAGTTTTTGGGGTCGATGGGGAAGGCGTTGAGTTGTACCCCGAAGTGGATGCCGGGGAAGGGGGTAGGAGTCTGCGCGTAGAGGTGCGAGTGGGGCAGGGTGGAGAGCGAGGCAGCACCGGCGGCGAGGGAGAGAGTCCGCAAGGCTTGTCGGCGAGTGAGTTCGTTCATGGGTTGCGACCTCGTAGTGAACGCGAAGAGTGAGTTTTGGCTGCGGCGGGGATTATAGGCAGATGAAAGAATTCTTGTCAATCGATTCCAATAGATTGAGAATTTGGTAAAAATGCGGGGTGTTGGATGGGGCGATTGCGCTGGTCTTTGTTGGGTTTTCCGACTGATTTGAGGATTTGTGGGCCGCGGTGTTATGTCTCCTGGACCACAGTCGTTGCAGGGGGTTTGGAGCGCAGCAGGGGAGTGGGTGGAGGCTGTAGGGGCGTGGTGATGGTGGGGTATTGCAGGTTTGTGCGGGCCAAGCGTAAGTTTTTGCGGGTGTTGGGGTGGTTGGGTGGAGCAAGTGGGAGACAGGTTGACAATCAATCGTAATCGATTGTAGGCTGCGGTGGTTCCAGGAGTGATTGTGATCCGAGGTCTGTGGTGTTAGCCAGGCAGTGCTGGAGGATGATGTTCGGCAACACAGGATTGCACAGCGCTGGTGAGTGGTTAGCGGTAAGGTAGAGGCGCGGTAGATTGCCGGTGTTGACGGCCGAGGAGTAGCTGCGGAGAGGTTGACTACTGGTTCAGTAACGTTGAGGACGTGGAGTGAGCGGCGTGAAGCTGAGTGGCGAAAATCTGATGATCGTGCAGGGCGGCGGGGGGACGGCGGTGTTGAACGCCAGCCTGGCCAGTGTGATTGCTGAGGCGATCGCGCAACCGAGTGTGGGGCGGGTGTTGGGTGCGCAGCATGGTGCGCTGGGTCTTGCTCGCGGTGAGATTGTTGATTTGAGCGGTATGGGAGCAGCGGCGCTGGAGTTGTTGCGCCGGAGTCCGGGAGCGGCGTTGGGCTCTTCGCGCTTTCAGCCGGAAGAAGAGGACATGCAGCGGATGGTTGAGCATCTGCGACGGCTGCGGGTTGGCTACCTGGTATTTATGGGTGGCAACGGGACGATGCGCGGCGCGGAGGTGGTGGCGGCGCGCTGTCGGGCGGCTGGGTTGGTGGTGCGGACGATCGGGGTTCCGAAGACGATTGATAACGACCTGGCGATGACGGATCGAACGCCGGGGTATGGGAGTGCGGCGCGATATGTGGCGCAGTCAACGCGAGATCTGGGGATGGATTTGCGGTCGTTGCCGCAGCCGGTGACGATTCTGGAGACGATGGGCCGGAGTGTGGGTTGGCTGGCGGGTGCTTCGGTGCTGGGGAAGAGCGATGCTGGCGATGCTCCGCACCTGGTGTGTGTGCCGGAGGTGGCGTTTGAGGATGCTGCGTTTCTGGGAGCAGTGGATGGGATTGTGGCTCGGCAGGGATGGGCGGTGGTGGTGGTGGCTGAGGGGTTGCGGCGTGCGGATGGCAGGCCGGTGTATGAGTTGGGCGACGCTTCGCAGGCAGATCCTTTGCGGCGTCCGATGATTGGCGGGGTGGGGCAGCACCTGGCGGGAATGGTGGCGCGGGAGTTGA
>DAICZO010000346.1 GCA_027311125.1 Acidobacteriaceae bacterium | reverse complement strand
AGGTAGGGGCAGGGGGTGAGGCTCAGGATAGCAATGGACATGATGGTGAAGGCGTTTTTGTAGCTGAGCATGGATGCCTGGCGGAGCATCTCGCGGTAGGCCATGCCCATGGCGACCTGGGTGGCCTGATGGGCGGACATCCCGGTGGCGCGGAGCATGGCGGTGAGGCTGGCCATGTAGTGCTCGTAAGGGAGGCTGCCGGGGACGGTGTTGGCGGCGAGTTGGACCTGGTGGGTTTGGGCGGTGCGAGCGAGGAAGGTGGTGAGCATGGCGGTTCCGGCGCTGCCGCCGAGGTTGCGGGCGAAGTTGGAGAGGCTGGATATCTGGTTGGATTTTGAGCGGGGGACGCCGACGTAGTTAAGGGTGCTGATGGGGATGAAGACGAAGGGGAGTCCTGCGACCTGGAGCATGCGCCAGAAGGTGATGGTTCCGAAGCTGGAGTCGAGCGAGAGACGGGTGAGGTTGTAGAGGCCGGCGGCGGTGGCGGTGTAGCCGAGGACGACGAGCAGGCGGGGGTCGACTTTGCCGACCGTGCGACCGGCGACCATCATCATGACGATGAGGATGAGGCCTCCGGGAGAGAGGACCATTCCGGCGCGTTCGGCGGTGTAGCCGAGGAGGGTCTGGAGGTACTGGGGGATAAGGACGGTGGAGCCGAAGAGGACCATGCCGAGGACGAACTGGAGGAAGACGGCGGTGCCGAAGTTGCGGTTGCGGAGGAGGCGTAGATCGACGATGGGGTCGGGGTGGTGCCACTCCCAGAAGACGAAGGCGATGAGGAGGATGGCGCTGAGGATGGCGACGGTGGTGATGGTGGGATCGCCGAACCAGTCTTTTTCCTGACCTTTGTCGAGGAAGAATTCGAGGCATCCTACGCCGGTGGCGACGAGGCCGAGACCGAGGAAGTCGACGGGGGATTTGATGCGGGTGCGGGCCTTGATGTGGGGTGGATCTTCGACCATACGGTTGGAGAGCCAGAGGGAGAAGATGCCGATGGGGACGTTGATGAAGAAGATCCAGTGCCAGTTGAAGTTGTCGGTGATCCAGCCGCCGAGGGTGGGGCCGATGGCAGGTGCGACGACGACGGCCATGCCGTAGAGGGCGAAGGCCTGGCCGCGTTTTTCCACGGGGAAGGTGTCGGCGAGGATGGCCTGCTCGGAGGGTGCGAGGCCGCCGCCGCCGATGCCCTGGAGGATGCGGCAGAGGATAAGGATGGGGAGCGTAGGGGCTATGCCGCAGAGGAAGGAGCAGAGGGTGAAGAGGGCGACGCAGGTCATGTAAAAGCGCTTGCGGCCGATGCGGTTGGAGATCCATCCGGAGATGGGGAGGACGATAGCGCTGGAGACGAGATAGCTGGTGAGAACCCAGGTGGCTTCGTCCTGGGAGGCGCCGAGGGAGCCGGCGATGTGGGGCAGGGCTACGTTGGCGATGGAGGTATCGAGCACCTCCATGAAGGTGGCGAGGGTGACGGTGAGAGCGATGGCCCAGGGGTTGAACCGGGGTATCCAGACTTCTTCTGCGGGTTCCTGGGCTGCCATGCACCTTCCATCATAAAAGAGGATCAGGGATGGGATGGGGGTGGGAGGGAAATGGAT
>DAICZO010000344.1 GCA_027311125.1 Acidobacteriaceae bacterium | reverse complement strand
CCGCACGAGCCAGTCATATAGACTGCTCGTGCGGCGCATCCATACTGAATCGACTCCTGAGCTAGCCAAGCACGCCTCACACGGAAACTCGCCAGGAAGTACATCGTGCCCCCTATTCCAATGACGACTGAACCTGAACCGCGGTCCTCCATGCAGACGCCAACCATAGCGCCTGCAGTTTTTGTTGAGGGCACCAGCGCCGTCTCGACGCCTCCGGCCGCACCCTCGCCCATCCGCGCCTTCCTCAACGCCCGCGGCAGCGGTAAACTGGCCGACGGCAGCTTCGCCGCCCTGATGATGCTCTGTGCCTGCAGCATCTTCGCCATTGTCCTGTTCATCTTCAGCATCCTCATCCTTCGATCCAAACTCAGCCTGGTCGCCTTCGGCTGGAAGTTCTTCACTCGCCAGGCCTGGGACCCCGTCAGCGGCGACTTCGGCGCGCTCCCTTTCATCTACGGCACGCTGGCGACCTCATTCCTCGCCCTGCTCATCGCCGTCCCCCTCGCCCTGGGCGTCGCTGTCTTCCTCACTGAACTGTGCCCCAAGCCCCTCCGTGGGCCGATCTCGTTCCTCACCGAACTCCTCGCCGCCATCCCCAGCGTCGTCTACGGCCTCTGGGCGGTCTTCGTCCTCGTACCGCTCATGCGCGACGTCCTCGGCCCATTCCTCTACAAAACCCTCGGCTGGACCGGCTTCTTTGAAGGCACAAACTTCGGCGTAGGTATGCTCACCGCGGGCATCATCCTCGCGATCATGATCCTGCCCATCATCTCCTCGCTCACCCGCGACATCATGACCGCCGTCCCCAACAGCCAGCGTGAAGGCGTGCTCGCACTCGGGGCCACCCGTTGGGAGATGATTCGCATCGGCGTACTGCGCAACTCGCGCATCGGCATCGTCGGCGCCATCATGCTCGGTCTTGGCCGCGCTCTTGGCGAAACCATGGCCGTCACCATGGTCATCGGCAATCACCCCGAGATCAACAAATCGCTCTTCGCCCCTGGCTACACCCTCGCCAGCGTCATCGCCAACGAGTTCTCCGAGGCCACTGGCGACCTCTACCTCAGCGCGCTGATCGAGATCGGCCTCGCCCTCTTCCTCGTCACCATCGTCGTCAACGCAATCGCCCGCCTCATGGTCTGGGCCGTCACCCGCGGCGCACCGGCAAGGGTGGCCTGATCCCATGAACACTCAACCTATGCATCAGCCGCCTCCCATGGACTTCCACTCCAAATCCATGCGCCTCAACACCCTCCGCCGCTCAGTGATGAACCACCTCATCACCGCGCTCTCCATCCTCGCCACCCTTCTGGTCATTGCGCCGCTCGTTGCCATCCTGGTCTACCTCATCTACAAAGGCGCCAGCTCGCTCAACCTCGCCTTCTTCACCCACATCCCGGCTCCCGTTGGTGAGCCAGGCGGCGGCATGGCAAACTCCATCGTCGGCTCCGGAATCGTCCTCGGGCTCTCCAGCCTCATGGGCGTTCCCATCGGCATCGCCGCCGGTGTCTACCTCGCCGAGTTCGGTCGCGGAACCCTCCTGGCCAATGCCGTCCGCTTCACCGCCGACGTGCTCAACGGCGTCCCTTCCATCGTCATGGGCATCGCCATCTACTCGCTGGTCGTCATGCAGCAGAAACACTTCTCCGCACTCGCCGGTGGCATCGCCCTCGCCATCATGATGGTCCCCACCATCACCCGCACCACTGAGGAGATGCTCGCCACCGTACCCCACGCCATCCGCGAAGCTGCCCTCGGCCTGGGCGTCCCCAAGTGGCGCACCGCCATTTCCGTCAGTCTCCGCACCGCATCTCCCGGCATCATCACCGGCTGCATGCTCGCCTTCGCCCGCGTCGCCGGAGAGACCGCACCCCTCCTCTTCACCGCCTTCGGTAACCAGTTCTGGAGCTTCAAACTCAACGAACCCATCGCGGCGCTGCCCCTCCAGATCTTCGTCTACGCCATCTCGCCCTACGACGAGTGGCATCGTCTCGCCTGGGCAGGCGCTCTCGTCCTCATCGTCCTCATCATGGTTTCAGTCACGCTCGTCCGCATCGTTGCCAACCGCGGCGTACTCAAAGGAGCAAGCTAGTGGGAGTCGGCATTCAGGTTGAGAATCTAAACGCGTGGTACGGGTCCACACACACCTTGCATGACATCAACCTGCACATCCCCGCCAATCACGCCACCGCCCTCATCGGTCCCTCCGGTTGCGGCAAGTCCACCTTCGTCCGCTGCCTCAACCGCATGCACGAGACCAACCCCATCGCCCGCGCCACCGGCGTCATCAAGATGGGCGACCTCGACATCTACAAGGACGCGTCCCCCGTCGAGATCCGCCGCCGCGTCGGCATGGTTTTCCAGCGTCCCAATCCCTTTCCCACCATGTCCATTTACGACAACGTCGCCAGCGGTCTCAAGCTCAACGGCTTCCGCAACCGCCGCATCCTCGACGAAACCGTAGAGCGATCCCTCAAGCAGGCCGCCCTCTGGGAAGAGGTCAAGGATGACCTCAAAAAGAAGTCCGGCGCCAGCCTCTCCGGTGGTCAGCAGCAGCGCATGTGCATCGCCCGCGCTCTCGCCGTCGATCCCGAGGTCCTGCTCATGGACGAGCCCGCCTCCGCCCTCGATCCCGTCTCCACCTCCAAGATCGAAGACCTCATCTTCCAGCTCAAAAGTCAGTACACCATCGTCATCGTCACCCACAACATGCAGCAGGCCGCTCGCGTCGCCGAAAACACCGGCTTCTTCCTCAACGGCAAAATGGTCGAGTTCGACTCCACCCACAAGATCTTTACCAACCCATCCGACAAACGCACCGAAGACTACATCACCGGGAGGTTTGGCTGATGCGCGTCAAATTCCATCAAAGTCTCGACGACCTCAAAGAAAAACTCCTCGTCATGGCCGGCATGGTCGAGCAGGCCATCCAACGCTCCATCGAGGCCTACCGCACCCGCGACCTCTCCATCTGCGAACTCGTCCTCCGCTCCGAGCCCTCCATCAATCGCCTCGAACGCGAGATCGACCAGATGGCCCTCGACCTCCTCGCCATGGAGCAGCCCATGGCCATCGACCTGCGCTTCATCCTCTCCGTCATTCGCATCAACGCCGACCTCGAGCGCGTCGGCGATCAGGCCGTCAACATCGCCGTGCGTGTCCGTGAGATGGGTGCCTTTGCCAATATCGATCTCCCCGTCGACATCCCCAAGCTCGCCTCGCTCTCCTCCGCCATGGTCCGCAAAGCCCTCCAGGCTTTCATCGAAGCCGACGCCGATCTCGCCAGCTCCGTCCTCAAAATGGACGATCAGGTCGACGAGATGAACGACGCCGCCTTCTACGCGCTCAGCTCCCTCATCAAGGAGCGCCCCGAACTCACCCCCCAGTCCCTCAACGCTCTCATCATCGCTCGCAACCTCGAGCGCGTCGGCGACCACGCCACCAACATCGCCGAAGACGTCATCTTCTGGGTCCGCGGAGCCGACGTCCGCCACCACACCACCCCGGCCTAGTTCGCCTCTACCGACACCGTCGTCGGCTTCCACCACACCATCTCCCCCAGCAGCGGATAGTACAGCCCCACCCGCATCTCCTTCGCCCTTTTCGCCAGCGCTCGGGCATATCCCTCCAGTTGCGGCACATACTTGGTCCGCTGCGCCTGCAGGAAATCCTGTACCGCCTCACCAGTCGGAGTCGTCGTCTTGTAGTCCACTATCCACAGGCAATCGCTCCCCTCAGCCAACGGCTCAGCTCCCGCCCGAAACAGCCGATCCACCCGCACACTACTGCGTCGCTCCCGCCACGTCGTCAGCGCAAACTCCGTCGCCGCCCCGGCATCTGCGCCCAGTACCCAGCAGCCAATCGCATCCTGCAGCGTCCGCTCCAGCGCGACCCGTACTCGCCCCACCTGACGCTCCACCAGTGCCGGTGGCAGACCATCGCCCCGCAGCACCGCACGCATCCGTGGCTCCCAGCCGTCCATCTCCACCAGCAACTCCTGCGCCGAGGCTCCCTGGCTCATCCGCTCCGCCGCCAACTCCAGAAACCCATGCACCGCATTACCAAACGAGCGCGCCGCAAACGAACCCTCGGGCCGCACAAAACTCGTTCGCCCCG
>DAICZO010000341.1 GCA_027311125.1 Acidobacteriaceae bacterium | reverse complement strand
GGACCGTAATCATCCGGAGACAGATGGTACGTCGGGGATGTCGCCGTATCTGCACTTTGGACATATTGGTCCGGTGACGATTGCGCTGGCGGTGGACGCGGCGGCGAAGGCGGATGAACGGCTACAGACGGCTCGGGATAGCTACTTCAATGAGCTGATTGCGTGGCGAGAGCTGGCGGTAAATTTTGTGCGCTTTACGCCGAACTACGATACGGCGGAGTGTGCAGAGGACTGGGCCAAGCGATCGATTGCGGAGCATGCTCGCGATGAGCGCGAGTACGTGTACAGTCTGGAGCAACTGGAGCGCGCAGAGACGCACGATGAGTTGTGGAATGCAGGCCAGTTGCAGATGGTGCACTACGGCTGGATGCATAACTATGTGCGGATGTATTGGGCGAAGAAGGTGCTCGAGTGGACTCCGGATGCGGCGACCGCGGTGCGGTACTGCGTGTATTTGAACGATAAGTATTTTCTGGATGGGCGTGATCCGAATGGGTATGCGGGGATTGCGTGGGCGATTCTGGGCAAGTTTGACCGAGCGTGGTTTGAGCGGCCGATCTTTGGCAAGATTCGCTACATGTCGGGTGCTTCGACGGGGAAGAAGTTTGATTCGAAACGCTATATTCGCCGGATGTATGCGCTGCAGTCTTCGATGGCGGCTGCGGGAGGTGGGGAGGGGCAGGGTATGCTGTTTGGTGCCTAGAGTTGCTCAGGGTGGCGACAAAACGAAAGTGGGATGGGGATTTCGAGGCGTAGTGGTAGCTTGGTAGAGACGACAAGCAACAACGAAAGAGTGATATGGCGAGCTATCTAGTTACAGGAGCAGCGGGATTTATCGGGTCCCATCTGGTGCGGGCGTTGGTGGCACGGGGCGAGACGGTTCGGGCGTTCGATAACTTTGAGACGGGTCGCAGGGTGAACCTGGAGGATGTGCTGGATCGGATTGATCTGCGGGAAGAAGACCTGCGCGATGCGGCGGCAGTTCGTGCGGCCTGCGAAGGCGTGGACTATGTGTTCCACGAGGGTGCGTTGCCGAGTGTGCCGCGATCGGTGAAGGAGCCTCGTCCGAGCCACGAGACGAATATCGATGGCACGTTCAATGTGCTGGATGGAGCGCGGACGGCGGGCGTGAAACGGGTGGTGTATGCCGCGTCGTCTTCGGCGTATGGCAACCAGCCGGGGTTTCCGCTGGTGGAGACGATGACGCCGCAGCCGATCTCGCCGTACGCTGTGCAGAAGCTGACGGGTGAGCTGTATCTGCAGTCGTTCTGGAAGGTGTATGGGTTTGAGACGGTGTGTCTGCGGTACTTCAATATCTTTGGGCCGTCACAAGATCCGGAGTCGCAGTACTCGGGCGTGATGGCGCGGTTTGCACTGCAGATGCTGCGTGGCGAGCAGCCGACGATCTTTGGTGATGGGGAACAGGGCCGCGACTTTACGTACATCGACAACGTAGTGAGTGCGAATATGCTGGCGATGGAAGCTCCTGCGGCGGATGTGGCGGGGCGCGTCTTCAACATTGCGTGCGGCGAGCGGCATACGCTGAACGAGACGTATCACGCGCTGGCCGGACTGCTGAACTATCCGTTGCCACCGCTGTATGGGCCGACGCGCGATGGGGATGTCCGCGATTCGCTGGCAGACATTACGGCGGCGAAGACGCAACTGGGATACAAGCCGCTGGTTGATTTTTCCGAAGGCCTGCGGCGGACGGTGGATTGGTATAGCGAGAACTTTGCGAGTTAGGCTGATGCTGGTTTAGAGCGTTGGAGAAGAAGTCGGAGACGCAGCCGATAAGAGAGCTGCAGGTGTTTTGTGACGACCGATCTCCGACTAATTTTTGCTAGTGCAATTTTTGTAGTTATTTTTCTCGAAGTCATAGGTCTGTACTACCCCTGTTGAGCGCCATATGGGTCTGACCGTACATCTTCGATGGTTGCGAGCGACTCTCTGCCTGAATACAGGCAGTTCGCGGCGATTGGTTGCTGACTGGACGATTCGTCGGTCTGTTCGCAGGGCGATGGGGTGGGTTCTGCTGGGGCTGAGTGCGATGGGTGCGCCGCTGGCTGTTGCAGCGCAGGTGGGTGCGGATGCGCAGGTCGAAGCTCATGCAGGATCGCGCGGGACTGTTTCCAGTCAGCGATTTGTTGGTGGTCGGCGGCTGGTGCGCGGTGGGTCGGCTGCGGGTGCGATGCGGGATGCGCGCATGGAACATGCGGCAATGGTGAAGCAGTTGGATGTGCTGCCGCGCACGTCTTCGTTGACGGCAAGCTGGCAGCAGTTGGGGCCGATGCAGGTGGCGAGTAGTGCATATGGCGCGGTGACGGGTCGGGTTAGCTCGGTGGCGATAGATGGGGCGGATACGACGGGCAATACGGTGTATGTGGGGACGACGGGCGGGGGAGTCTGGAAGTCCACGAATGCTGCTGGTGTTGCGGGCAATGTTCGGTTTGTTCCGCTGACGGATACCTTGCCGGTGTTCAGTGCGAATGCAGGGACGGCGGCGATGCCGTCGCTGAGTATTGGCGCGTTGAGTGTGGGCCCGGGGGTGGTGCTGGCGGGGACGGGCGATCCGAACGATGCAACCGACTCGTACTACGGGAGCGGGTTGCTGCGGTCGGTGGATGGCGGAGTGAGCTGGACACTGATCGAGGAGTCGCATGATGGAGTGGCGGGAAACCACTCGTTTGTCGGGCTGGGTTTCGCGGGATTTGCGTGGAGCAGTGCGGCGTCGAATGTAGTGGTGGCGGCCGTGTCGCAGTCGGCGGAGGGCACGCTGGAGAATGCGGCGGATGCGACGAACAGTGTGATGGGACTGTACTACTCGACCGATGCCGGGGTTAGCTGGCAGATGGCGGTGGTGATGGATGGCAGCCAGACGGTGCAGACTCCACTGCCCAGTGGGAGCAATCTGGGTGGCAATGCGGCGACGGCGGTGGTGTGGAATGCGGTGCGACAGCGGTTCTATGCGGCGATTCGCTATCACGGCTACTATGAGTCTGCGGATGGGGTGACGTGGACGCGGATGAGTGTGCAGCCGGGGGTGGGGTTGACGATGAGTGCGTGTCCGACGAATCCGGGGACGGCGGGAAGCCCGGGATGTCCGATGTTTCGTGGCGCACTCGCGGTACAGGCGGGCACGGGCGATACGTTTGCGTTGACGGTGGACCGCAACAACGTGGATCAGGGGTTGTGGCAGGATGTGTGTGCGGTGAGTGGGAGCGGGTGTGGTGGCGCGGATGCGTTCAACCAGCAGTTGGATGCGAGTGCGCTGGAGGTGGGTTCGGGCAGCAGGGTGATTGCGCAGGCAGACTATAACCTGACGTTGACGGCGGTGGCAGCGGGTGCAGGCGCGACGTTGGATACGCTGCTGTTTGTGGGCACGGAGGATGTGTACCGCTGTTCGTTGGCGGCTGGGTGTGTCTTTCGGAACACGACGAACTCGGTGAATGGGTGTGGTGCGCCGGCAAAGGTGGCTCCGGCAAACCATGCAATTGCGGCGATGACGACATCGGCTGAACCAGTGGTATTTGTGGGCAACGATGGTGGTCTGTGGCGATCACTGGATGGGATTAATGAGCAGGGTGTGGCTTGCTCAGCGGACGATGCGACGCACTTTGACAATCTTAATGGCGGGTTGGGATCGCTGGCGGAGGTGGTGAGTCTGGCGCAGGATCCGACGAGCAGCGAGATTCTGCTGGTCGGTCTGGGGGCGAACGGAAGTGCAGGAACGATGACGGCAAGTTCGTTGGCGGCGTGGACGCAGTTGGCAATGGGCGAGGGCGGCACGGTAGCGATTGACGCAGTGAATCCGATGCTTTGGTACGTATCGACTGCGGCGGGGGTGAGTGTGCGGCAGTGCGTGCATGGCGGAAGCTGTACTGCAGCGGAC
>DAICZO010000325.1 GCA_027311125.1 Acidobacteriaceae bacterium | reverse complement strand
AGGTCGTGCGTAACCATGCTGGCAAGCTCGCGCGGAACGCCTTCCAGCACAATGGCAAAACAGCCTGCGGCTTCCAGAGCCAGTGCGTCGGCGCGGAGCTGCTCCAGGGTATCGATCGTCTTACCTTGTACTTTGTATCCACCCATGCGATGAACACTTTGCGGTGTCAGGCCTATGTGTCCCATCACAGGAATCTCTGCATCGGACAAGCGCCGAACCAGACTGCAACGGGCCAGACCACCCTCAATCTTGACGGCTTCGGCTCCAGCTTCCTTCACAAAGCGGACAGCATTGGCGACTGCATCCCGCTCGTCAATCTGGTAGCTGCCGAAGGGCATATCGGCTACCAGCAGAGCGCGACGCAGAGCACGTCGGACGCCGCGAACGTAGAGCAGCATCTCATCCATGGTGATGGCGAGTGTATTCTCGTGGCCTTGCATGACCATCGCGAGTGAATCGCCAACTAGCACGATGTCGAGGCCAGCCTCATCGACAAGGCGTGCACTGGCGTAATCGTAGGCGGTGACCACAGATATGGGCTGACGCAGCAGCTTTTTCTCCAGCAATGAAGGCACGGTGACCTTGCTGAGAGATGGCGGCTTGGGTAGGTCGGAGGTGGGTGCCCCTGTGCCGGAGCGGGTATCGGGCAGTGTGCGGAACGTAGTCAAGCTCATAGTTGCTCCAGTGCAGCTCCGCCGCTTACTGCATCACTACGCAGCTTTGGCTGGATGCCACCTGTCGTCGCAGTGACGTGCCGACGGTTGTCCCTCGCACATACACTCACGAACGCTATCAGCCTACGCCTGGCGGGTCTGCGGGTGCAAGCCGGATTGTTCCTGTGGCTGCAGCGAACGGAGATGCATCACCTCATCCAGGATGTGATCGGCCATCTCAGATTTAGCCATCGGTGGTAGCTCTACTTCGCGTTCGAGGGCAAGAAAGATACCGGCATTCCGTTCGGTGTCGAAGCCAAGCTCGACCGAAGAGACGTCATTCACGACGATGGCATCGCAACCTTTACGTTGGAGCTTCGCACGGCCGTTTGCGAGGATATCTTCCGTCTCGGCGGCAAATCCGATGACCAGCGTACCAGGCCGCTTGTCAGCTACGATCTGGGCCAGGATGTCTTGCGTTGGTTCCAGTTGAAGGGTACGCGGGCCTGCGCGGCGAATCTTCTGTTCTTCCACATCCGTCACGGTGTAGTCACTGACGGCGGCTGCCATGATGACGATGGAGGCCTCAGGCAGACGAGCTAGTGTTTGCAAGCGCATTTGCTCCGCGGTTGTGACCGGCAAAAGCTCGCACCCGCTGGGTGGTTGCAGGGCAGTCGGTGCCGAGACGAGCAATACGTGGGCACCACGACGTTGGGCTGCCGCGGCGATGGCGTATCCCATGCGTCCGCTGGAACGGTTCCCGATAAAGCGGACAGGATCGATGGGCTCGCGCGTTCCACCTGCGGTAACGAGGACGGTCTGACCGGAGAGATCCTTTGTTGCTTGCTGCTGGTCCAGGACGTGAAGGACCGCAGCTGCGATGGTGGTGTTGTCGGCCAGGCGTCCACTCCCGGTCATTCCGCAGGCGAGGTATCCGCTGGCTGGCTCGATGATGGTGATGCCACGCGCGCGGAGGATGGCGAGGTTGTCCTGGGTTGCGGGATGATTCCACATGTTGACGTTCATCGCAGGAGCGACGAGTACAGGTGCCGTGGTGGCGAGCGCGAGGGTGGTCAGAAAGTCATCTGCCAGACCATGAGCAAGCTTCGCGAGCGTGTCGGCAGTAGCAGGGGCGATGATCAGGGCCTGCGTGGACTGGGCCTCGTTAATGTGATCGATGGCGGAGTCGAGGTTGGGAGAGACGTTGCCACTGGCGGCCTCGGCATCCGCACCCCAGAGGCTGGTGATGACCTTGTGTCCGGAGATGGCGGCGAAGGTGAGGGGGGTGACGAAGTGTTGGGCGGCAGCGGTCATGACCACATGCGGGTCGAGGCCTGCGTCCTGCAACATTCGAACCAGCTCGACTGCTTTGTAGGCTGCGATTCCTCCGCAGACCCCTACGGTTACCTTGCGCTGTTGTGCACTCCGCTGTTGGTTGATGCCGGGCTGTACGGCCACGTTTGCTTCTCCTGTGGCGATCATACGCGTCGACCCCAAGGGATTGGATGCGCCGATTTAGATACTAAAAAGGTATTAGCCATTTAGTATATGGCTACTTACACAAGGTTCCGTTGAGGTAGAAGTGTACCGGAGACTGATTTTTGTCAGTGTAGGCGGCATTGAAGCCGATGTGGACTGGGCTGCCATGGGGCTCGATGGTGGCGTTCCAGTGGGCGTTGGAGATGGTGACTGCGGGGCCATTCTGGGTGATGACACCGTCCCAAAGCTCAAGGATGTGCTGATCGCCGGAGTAGCTCCAGGTGAGCTTCCATCCGTTGATGGCCTGGGTGCCGGTGTTGTGCAGGACGATGCCGCCGGTAAAGCCGCTCTTCCAGTCGTTCAGGTCGGTGTACTCGACGTGGCAACTGACCGGAGCCGTTGCTGGCGGAGGCACAGGCACAACGATGGTGGAATCTGCGGGGTTGACCGGCCTGTTTGGGGCGGGTGCTTGGGGGCTATCTGTTGATTGGGTTGCATTTACAGTTGGTGTGATGGTCGCGGCATAGACGACTCCGCGGCTGCTGTGCTGGCCGATACCGAGCGGAAACTGGATGCTGGCAAGGGCGTGTTGACGATCAGAATCGGTGGGTGTGGAGTCGTAGTTGGCATTGAGGATGCCGTAGCGATCGGAGTGGTTCAGGCTCCAGTAGGTCCAGCCGATGCGTGGGTTCTGGCTGAGAAATTGAATGATGCTGGTGAACCACTGCTGCTGCAGAGCCTGTGCGGGCGACTGGTTGGCCGGGTCCGGCGTGTCGACTCCGAACTCCCCCAGCCAGACGGGCGCGATGCCGTCTTTAGCGATGTAAGCCCAGTGTTTGTCCCAGACGGCGGCCAGCGATGCCGCAGAGGTCGTGGGGGTAAACCAGGCCTGACCGGACTCCGCCGGACCGTAGTCATGGGCGGAGTAGACCAGTTGGTTAGGCACGGCCAGCCGGACGGGGAACGAGCGAACACCTTCGAGGTTGCCGCCCCACCAGTAGTAATCATCCTCGTAGACGTCAATCCCTTCGACAAAGATCAGCAGTTTGGGGTTGATACTGAGGATGGCGTTACCGCCGCGTTCAGCCGCGAAGCGCCAGTCGTTGGCTCCGCCACAGCCCCAGCAGGCTCCGCCGGCGTTGGCGTTGTGGGGCTCGTTACGAATATCCATACCGATGACGGCGGGGTTGTCGGCGTAGCGGCGGGTGAGCATCTGCCAATCGGCGATCCATGCGGACTCGGGGTAGGCCTGGGTGAACCAGAGACCTGTGGTGCTGGCACTGTCGCCAGCTTCAGAGCGGTGGTTGTCCAGGATGATCTTGAGGCCGTGGTCGCGGGCGTAGGCTACGATGCGGTCGAGGATCTGGAGTGAGTTGAGGCCTTTGAGATCGGTATTGATGGGTCCGGAGGCGTTGGCGAAGCGGATGATGGCCGGGATGATGGGGTGCTCGACCATCTCGTTGGAGAGCGGAATGCGGACGGTGTTGAAACCGTTATCGCGGATGGTGTCGAGAATGGCTCGATAGTCCTGCACGTCGAGCCCACCGGGGACCTGCTTGATGGTTTCGAAGCCGTACCAGTTGATGCCTGCGATGCGCACGGGACGGTTGCCGGAGTCGAGCAACTGGCTGCCGCGGGTGTGCCAGAAGCCCTCGCCCAGACCCGGAGTAACGGCTGGCGCTGGATGCAGAGCGAGCATCATCCAGAGCACGAGCACGTGGTAGCCGGATTCAAGCAGTGAGGCCAAAAGATTCATCCTTCCGCTCCGAAGTCATTTGCGAGCTTAGGGACAACGATACGGCAGAGAATGAGGCAGCAGATGGCGCAGAGGTCGTTTACGGGAACCACGCCAGCTACCCTCTGGGGGCCGGTGGTCTGGCGGCGGGAGTGGGAGCGGGTTGATGGATAGGTGTTCATGCCAGTGCTAATGCACGAGGAGTGCCAAGCTCATAGGTCTGGCGGAGATTATGCAAAATAATGCAACTATGCAAATTTGTTGGGATATTGGAGGAATTTGTTGATGACAATGGGGTTGGTACAGCTTGGTGGAGGAGGGCGGAGGGGAAAAGAATTGCCTTTGTGGTGAGGGGAGAGGGAAAAGGATTTCCTTGGTGGGAGGGGATTTAGAATCGCGGTACATGATTGCCCATTTGCGCGGCCGACTATTTTCGAAGACTCCTAACCAGGCGATTGTTGAGTGTGGCGGGGTTGGATACGACGTAACTATATCTGTGACAACGTTTACGGGGCTTCCTGTGGAGGGGGCTGAGGTTTCGTTGCAGGTCTATACGAATGTGCGGGAGGACCAGATTGCATTGTTCGGGTTCTCGGAGATGCAGGAGAAGCGGCTGTTTGAGCGGCTGATTGGGGTGAGTGGGATTGGGCCAAAGCTGGCTATTACTGTACTTAGCGGGATTGCTGTGGATCGGTTGGTGACTGCGATCCGGAGCAAGGATCATGGGACATTGACGCGGATACCGGGGATTGGGAAGAAGACGGCGGAGCGGGTGGTGCTGGAGTTGAAGGACAAGCTGGACGATCTGGCGGTGGCGTATGTACCTGAAACGTCGG
>DAICZO010000306.1 GCA_027311125.1 Acidobacteriaceae bacterium | reverse complement strand
CCGCACTTCCATACACACAAAGGCCCTCCACCAGGAGGGCCTCTTTTCTCCTTCAGTTCAGCTCACTTCCCCTGCCAGAAAGGTATCGACAGATAGATCATCCGCTTGATCTCTTTGCGGCCCCGCGCAACCGAGTCCAGTATCAGCCCGCACGCCAGCGACAGAAACGCAGTCAGAACGAGTCCCGTAGACAGTATCGCCGTTGGGAAACGCGGCACCAGGTGTGTCCGGCTGAACTCAACAAAGATCGGGATGCTCAAAATAATCGCCACACAGAACAGGATCAACCCCGCCGTAGCAAAGAACGCCAGCGGACGCTCATCCTTCACCAGCATCACAATCGTTCGCAAAATCCGTATTCCATCCGAGTAGGTTCGCAGCTTCGAAGTACTTCCTTCCGGCCTGTCCTTATACGGCGTCTCCATTTCGCCCAGCGGCATCGAAAGCTCTAGCGCATGAATCGTCAACTCCGTCTCAATCTCGAACCCCGACGACAGCGCCGGAAACGACTTCACTAATCTACGGCTGAAAACCCGGTAGCCCGATAACATATCCTTGATGCGGCTGCCAAAGATGCGCCGCACCAAGCCGCTTAACAGAGTGTTCCCTGTCTGATGTCCACGCCGGTAAGCTGCGGCAATCTGCGTCACACGCGTGCCATTCAGCATATCCAGCCGCTCGTCCAGAAGCATCTTCACCATCGCAACAGCAGACTTTGCCTCGTATGTATCATCCCCATCTACCAGCACATAGATGTCCGCTTCGATATCGGAGAACATCCTCCTTACCACGTTTCCCTTGCCCTGCAGCGGCTCGCGATAGACCCGCGCTCCTGCAGCTAGTGCCAACTCCACCGTGCGGTCCTGCGAATTATTGTCATAGACGTAGATCGTTGCACTCGGCAGGGCAACGCGAAAATCAGTAACCACCTTCGTAATGGCGGCCTGCTCATTATGGCAGGGGATCAGAACAGCAATCTCCGGTAAAAGCATCTGACTCGGTGTAGTCTCCACGGTTAAAGCCTACCAGACCCATCCGCCATCTACCCGCCGTTCCATCAATCTCACGCCAGCCTCCCCTCGGAACTAAAGCCTTAAGAGCCCCGTATACTGCATCAGGCTTTAGGAGGTACTGGTCCAGTGCTTAGCCCCATCACTACCTACAACATGACCGAGCAGCAACGCACCTGGTTCTTTGCCGAGTACGACAGCGCACGCAAGGATGAGGTGGTGGGCGTTCTGCTCGCCGTATTCCTTGGGTGCTTCGGCATCCACCAGTTCTACCTGCACCGCAACGGACTGGGTACCTTGTATCTGATCTTCTCGTGGACTGGCATTCCTGCCATTCTCGGCCTGATTGATTGCTTCTTTATGCCGCGCCGCGTCGCCGAGTACAACGCCGTCCAGGCCGACTACATCGCCAGCCGTATCCTGAACGAATCCCCGTTCCACCCCCCGCCGCCACAGCCTGCAGCCAGCCCCTTTTACTGCTGCAGAGCCTGCGGCCAGGCCATCGACAACAGCGCAGCCTACTGCCCCCACTGCGGCACGTCCATCGCGATGTAGTGGGGGCTTCTGTCCTTGGCGTTCTGCTACTGCCAACTGACGGTGCTGTCCTTCAGGTGGTCAAACTCTACAAACGCACCGTTTTCGCTGTTCTGCACCGGAACTGTCTCGCCATTCACCATCGCAGACCGGGGCGCGACAAACTTCCAGCGCAGAATAATGTGTGCCGCAGAGTCCCCCTTGATCGTCACCGACGTCCCCTTGCGGGTCACCGTGCGGCCTTCAAAGTCGGTAATGGTGGTCGCACCGGCGTTCTCTTCCGCCGCGGCATACAACTCATACACCCGCCGATCATCCAGCGACTTCACCTGCTGATTGCCGCTCTCACTCTGCGGCACCAGCGTCATCACATCTTCAGGAATCTTGGGAATCACAGCGCCGGCCCGCACGTATAACGCCACCTGATCCACCGGGACATCGGCCACGATCACCTTGCCGCCACTCATCGCGGCGCCGGTCCAGTAGTCAAGCCACTGTCCCGCTGGCAGATACACCGGACGGCGTGTGTTCTCATCGATCACCGGAGCCACCAGCAGGTCGGGTCCGAAGAGATACTCGTCCGTCGTCTGGCGCGCGCGCTCGTCGTTCTGATACACCAGCGCCAACGCCCGCATGATCGGCATTCCGGTCTTCGCTGCCTCCTGCGCGGCTGCGTAGCGGTAGGGAAATAGGCTCATGTGCAGCACGGCGTACTTGCGATACACGTCCAGCGCCTGGGTTCCACCGGTCTTCTCGTCCCAGTTCCAAGGCTGCACGTTCGCCTGCGACAGAATCTCCATGGTCGGCGTAAAGGCTGCATACTCGGTCCAGCGCATCTCCAGCAGCGGATCGGGCGTGGTCGCCGTTTTGAGATAGCCACCCAGGTCCGCGGACCACAGCGGCATCCCGCTGATGCCCGCGCCCAGTCCAGCCGTCACCACCGTCGGCAGACCATTCTCCGGGCTGAAGCTGGACTCGTTATCGCCGCCCCACAGAAACCCAATCCCATTGGCGCCGGTTGTCACGCTGCGCGCAAACAATACTCCATTGCCCTTCAAATCTTTCTGGATCAACTCTTCCATCGCGTTGTTGTACAGCAGCGCATAGCGGTTACGCATCAGCCGTTTGTCGGTGCCATCGGCAAAGGCGACGTCGCCCTGAAAGCTGCCCTCGGCATCATCGTCTTTGAAGCCGTCGGCCCCGGCATGGATCGCCTGTCGCACCTGATCTTGCCACCAGTTCTTCGCCGAAGGATTGGTGAAGTCGATCATCGAGCCGATGCCTTTCCACCAACGGCCTACATAGGGCGTGCCGTCCGGACGCTTGACGAAGTATCCATCGCCTGCCGCCTCATCGTAGGTCTCGGCCTTCGGCTCCATCTTGTCGGCAAAGCCCTGCTCCTTGGGTGTATCGGAGAGTTTGTTGATCCACGACGTATGCCATAGCACCAGCTTGTATCCGGCTCCGTGAACCTGCTTCACCATGCCCGGTGCATCGTCAAACTGCTTGGGATTGAATTTGTAACTGTTATAGGACGTTGTCCAGGGCGAGTCGATCACGATGACGCTGGCTGGCAGTCCCAGTGCGCGCGTCTTGTTCACATCCTCCAGCACCTGCTCCTGATTCTGGTGGTAGTCGCGACCCATCCACGGTGCGAACGCCCAATACGGCGGCAGAATCGCACGCTGCGTCTGTCCGGTAAAGCGCTCCAGAATCAGCGGAAACTCCGGCCCGGTGATCAGTACCAACCGCAGTTTGGCGGCGGGCACCGTAATCAGAACATCCGCAGTGCTGGTGGCATTCAGGTCGAAGGTGGCCTCGGCGGTGGTATCCACCCACAGGCCGTAGCCGCTCGTGCTCATAAAGAAAGGCACCGGCTTGTAGGTGCCGGAACCCTTGGCGTGGGCATTGTCCTGCGAGGCATTCTTCACAATGGTGTGGGTGTGGTTCAACGCATTGAAGCGTTCGCCCAGCCCGTAGTAGTTGGCCGCATCACGCACCGCAAACTGCCAGTCTCCCACGGAGTAGGCCACGCTGGTGATCTCGATGACCCCCGGCGCCAGTTGCTTGAAGTGCAGCTTATTGCTGGTCACCGGTGCGCCTTCGAACGTAAAGTCGTGCAGCAGCAACTCCGTGCTGGGTGGGCCAGCCGGCGCGCTGCCGCTTGCTTCCATCACCTTGGCCGAGGGCTGACCTGGCAGCGTCAACGCAATCGAGTAGGCATCGCGACGCACCAGTCCGTCGATCTGCGCCTCGGTGGATCGGCCTGCTGGCGCAGTCGTGCTGGGAACTGAGTTGCCGGGCACGGTCGCCGCGGGCGGCACATCCTGCGCCTGTGCCTGTAGCAGGCCCAGCGTCATACTGGCAATCAACACACTCTTCCCCATCATCCGCATGGTTCGTCTCTCTCCCAATACCTCAGTAAGGTTGGCCCACTTCACTGCCCGGGTGGCGTTCGCGCGCCACCAACAAAAACATGGCAAAGATCGTGGCAAAGAAAAAGGCCCCGATACGGGACCTCTTTCGTCTCTTCTTTTGTATCAGCTACTGAGCAGCAGCGTCGATGGTCTTGAGCTTCGATTACATTCCGGACGTCTGGTGCTTCAATGCTGCTTCATAACCACCGGTAAATCCGTTGCGGTAGGCGTCGCGCGCCTGACCTTTGACGGGTGGGTGGACATACAGGTGCGATGACTTGGCATCGATCTTCCGCTTGGCTGCCTGATCGAGCTTGGCGGCTTCGATACCATCGCGATAGCCCTGCTGTTCCTGCTCCGTCCCTGCCGGTGGCGTGTTCCAATCCTGGCTTTGGGCCTGATTGTTGCCCTTCGGGGAGTTCTGAGCGTGCACGAAAAGTGGTGCGGTGCTCAACATCGCCACTGCAACCAGTGGCGTAGCAAATCGGGTAAGTTTCTTCATAGTGTCCTCATTCATTTCCGGCCATACTGCACATTTTGGCCGGTAGAACACTATCACACCCTCGAAATACACTGCAAATTACATGTTCGTGTGGCCGCCACGCATGTCTTCATTGAATGTTGGCTTCAAAAACGCAAGTGCCTCAGCCAACTCCACTTCGTAGCGGGCGCGATGCCCCAGCAGGGCCTCCGTCGGTATGCCGTACTCCGTATCGGTCGCCAGTTGGATAATGCCTTCTCCAGCCAGTGCTTCGGCGGCCTGCTTCAACTCGGCCACACTCGCATTCAGGTACTGAGCATCGCGCGGATCCAGCAACCACACGGGTTGCCCGCCACCCAGCACGCCGGAGAGCCAGTACACCTTGGCCGCCAGATACTCCATCCGCTGCGCCTCGGTCGTATCGTTGAAGCTGAACTTCTTCTGCCAGCGGCTGTAGTAGCGCGTAGTCACCGGCACCGGCTGGCGATTGCCGCTCTTCACCAGCTCCAACTGTCCCTGATCCATCGTCTTGCGCACGGCGTTATAGATAAAGCCTTCCGCAAACGGCTGCTCCGGAGCCAGCACAATTTCCGCAAACGTCAGGGTCATGGAGGCTGCAATCTTGGCGTGCAGCACGCTATCTTCGCCATCTTCCAGGCGAACCTCTCCGTGCACCAGCAGCGTATCGGCGCCAGAGGTAGAGGTGTGGAACGGCCACGCAAACCTGCCAAAGCTCAACGGAATTCCGTGCAGCGTCAGATAGCAGTCCGGACGGGGATTCTTCAGCCGCTTGGCCGTCTCCGCCAGATAGACCTGCACTTCGCCCAGCAGGTCCGTGTGGCTGAAGTCGAACTTATCGCTCAGTTCCAGCACTTCCGACCGGGCAGTGTCGTTCGCTAGTGCCAGCGTAAATCGTGTCGTCGGGTTGCCCGAGAAGTCCGCGCCTACGTCGCTCGAAAGTATTGCCAGTCCGGCGGCCTTTGCCGCAGCTTCTACCTGTCCTGCCAAAATCGCCTGAGTGCTTGTGTACATGCGTTGATATCGTCCTTAGGGTGCTTGTTTTATTATTCTACGGCGGTTGGGCCTGGTTGTGGCGATGCAGGTGCCGCCGTGTGGTCGTTAGCACCTCGCATGGGCCACCCACATGCTAGACTCGGTTTTTTCCGCTGCTGGTGCACTTGGCCGCAGCAAGCCGCAGGAGGAGCACCATGCATCCGGATCTACAACAGCTGATTGTGCTACAGACTCACGACATTGAAGCCAAGCGTCTGCGCGACGAGATGACCGCGCTGCCCAAGCTGGTCGCAGGGCTGGAGACCAAGCTCAAAGCCGTCCAGGGCCAGCGTGCCCTGATCCTCGATCTCATTGCAAAAGAAGAGCTTCAGCGACGTCGGCAAGAGTCCGATATCAAGGACCATCAGGCCAAGATCGCCCGCGTTCGCAAGCAGATGGACCTCGCCACCACCACCGTGCAGGTCACCGCGTTCGAGCATGAGATCGCCTTTGCCGAGGGCGAAATCAGCAAGATCGAAGACGCCGAGTTAGAGAGCATGGAACGCAGCGAAGCACTGGATGCACAGAAGCAACTGGCCGATGAAGCCGTTGCGACGGCGACCGAGACCCTGGAGCGCGAGCGGGTGCGGGCTGCGGCCACCATCGCCAGCGATCGGACGGCTCTGGCTGCCGTCGAACAGCAGCGGGCTGCCGTACGCGCCGGCATCGGCGAAGAAGCGCTCTCGCTCTACGACCGAATCGCCAAGGCCAAGGGTACCGGACTGGCCGAAGGGCTGAATCAGAAGTGCATGGCCTGCCAGATGATGCTGCGCCCGCAGCGCTGGAACGACCTGCGCGATCGCGGCGATGACAGTACCATGATGACATGCGAAAGCTGCGGACGCCTGCTGTACTACGACCCGGCCCGCGACGCGCCGCAGCGTAAGACCGTGCCAGTGGAAAGCATCGCCGCCTCCATTATCCGGTCTTTGTAACTACTTTGGTTGCATGTGTGAGGGACTGTTGAAGCGCATTTGTGTAGACATGGACGAGGTGATGGCGGATGCCGTCGCAGAGCATCTGCTGCGGTACAACCGCGATCACGATGAACAGATCACCAAGGACGATCTGCAGGGCAAGTGGCTGTGGGATGTCGTCTCGCTCGACCGCCACCCGGCGCTCGAGGCCTACCTGCGATCTGAAGACTTCTTCGAGGTGCTCGAAGTCATGCCGGAGTCGCAGCGGGTGATGCGCGCCCTGCAGAAGCGCTACGAGGTCTTTATCGCGACCGCCGCCATGGAAGTACCCACGTCGTTCTCGGCTAAATATCGCTGGCTGGAGCGCTACTTTCCCTTTATTCCCGCCTCGCACATCGTCTATTGCGGCGACAAGGGTATCCTGCGCGCGGAGTACCTGATCGACGATAACCCGCGCCAGTTGCGGCGTTTTGAAGGTGAAGGCATCCTGTACAGCTCTCCCCACAATGTCAACGTCACCGGATTCCGGCGCGTTAATGACTGGCTGGATGTCGAGAAGCTGTTCCTCGGCTAACCCCGCGCATCCACTCGACCGCCTTAGGCGTACAGCGCCGCCTCAAACCGCTGCAGTGCCGCATCGTTCCACGCATGGGTCGACTTTCGCCAGGTCTCTCCCTGCTCCTGCATGAAGTTAGGAAAGTCCATGCGGCACATCCCGGTCCTCGCCTGAAAGTCGTACAGGGCCTGCGCCACGCCATCCAGGTACAGCACCGCCTGCAGGCCATCCCGCGACCACTGGACGGAGGCGATCCGCTCCGGCGACGGCCGTTCCAGCGCTGCATCGCTGCGTGCCAGTGCGCCGACGTTGTAGATCAGCATCGCGTCCAGAATGCTGTTCTCGTGGATCTCCTGCGAGCGGTCGCAGGCGTAAAAATAACCAGCCAGCCCCTCGTCCTCAAAAACCACCGTCCAGGGAACCGTGGGAGAGTTTGACGAGAGAAAAGCGCGTCCGGGGGCAAAGGTGAGCGACTCCATTTCTTCACGATACGATAAGTACACGCATCAGGGACAAGCGGGGTCGATTTGCTGGGCATGACGTTTCCAAAGATTGAGATTGGCCGGCCGCAACGTTGGGCTGGCATGCTGTTGCTGTGTCTGCTGGCGCAGAGTCTGTGGGTCATCAACCGCCAGCAGCTTTCGCCGCAGGACTATCGGTTCGCCCGCTGCGGCCGCGAGATGTGGGAGCGCCCCTCACCGCTGGCCGGATACTTCACCACCTGCGGCAACCTGAACGGTGACGGCACCTTTGCCTATCGTCTCGCGGGCTTTCCGCTTACCGTGCAGAGGCTTACACTGCTGGCCGCCGACCACCTCCGCAAGCCTCAGGATCGCCTTTACTCCGGCGGCATCCTCAACGGCTCCACCTGGGAGGCGCGCCACGAGTTGAGCAGCGTCAAGTATCTGCTGCATCTGCCCTTTGTGCTCTTTGCGCTATGGCTGGGCGCTGGATTGTGGTGGGTCGCACGGCGCATGTTCGGCAACGAAGGCGCATTCCTCGCGCTGGGCCTCTACTGCTTCTCTCCGGATGTTCTGCGTTTCGCAGTGGCTCCCAATAACGAGGTCCTGGCCATGTGGGGGCTGTACGGGCTGGTATACGCCGCCATTGGTATGGCCCACGCCATGCAAGGCCCCCGGCGCAGGTGGCGGCCACGCTTCCTGCTGTTGACGGCTGCTTTGGGGCTCACGGCCGCAGCCCATCTGCTCGCCGCGATGATCGGCTTTACCCTCGCGCTAGTGCTGATGCTCTACGTCGCCGAGCGCCGCCGCAGCTACGTCATGCAGATTTTGATATTTGCCGCGATCGGCGGACTGGTCATCCTCTTCGGTTTCTACTCCTTCCGTCCCGCGCCCTTCAGCTACGTCTTTACCGGTGGCGGTGGCCGTTTCTGGTTCACCCTGGAGAACGCCAGGGCATTGTTTGCCAGCCTCACCAACGGCCCAATCACCGTCGCTGCCGCCGTTGCCGTCATCGTCTACCTCGGCGTCCGGCGCAGCCGCTACTTCGGCAATACGGTGCCACTGGTCACCTCGCTGCTGTTGCTGCCGCTGATGACGACTCAAACCATCACGCAGCCATGGCTATGGGCGCTACCCTTCCTGTTCACGTTTATCGGCGGAGTCTTTGCCGATGTCTTCGAGACCCGCCATCGCAAACTCTTTCTAGGCCTCAGCGGAATGATTCTGCTCACCCAGGCGCTTCTCTGCCTGACCACGCTGCCAGCACTCAGCCGTTAGCCGGGACCCAACAGCGATCTGTACCGCATTCGCCAACCGCTGGTTCAACAGGTTTTTGCATCGAACAGGATTCAAGCGACACCTGCTACACACAATCAACACGGAATACGTCAGGATGGTTGGATGTTCATACGGAGATCTCCGCTTCGCACTCTTAGTGCTACCTGTGCCGTCACACTCCTGCTGCTGGCGGGTGGATGCAAAAAACCACGTAAGACCATCTCGCAGGAGAACTCCACCGACTATGCTGGCAACCTGCAGGCGCTGGTGGCGACCAAGCAGTTAGTCACGCTGCGCTGGCCGGACTTCTCCGACTACCAGTCTGCCGTCACCCAGTTCTTCAACGACCGCAACTTTGAGGTTGCCTGGACTCGGGATGGCAAGCCGACGCCACAGGCGCTGGCGTTCATCCAGGCCTTTCAGGATGCGGAAGCCAAGGGCCTCAACCCGCTCGACTACGACGCCCCCCGCTGGCCGCAACGACTGGCCCAACTGCAGGCGCCCGCTGGCCAGGCTGCAGCCGATGCTATCTCCGAGTTCAACGTCGCCATGACCATCAACGTCATGCGCTACATCTCCGATCTCCGCATCGGACGCGTCAATCCGCAGCACTTCCGCTTCGGCATCAACGTCCAATCCAAGAAGTACGACCTGGCGCAGTTTGTCTCCGACAACGCGGTCGACGCACCCGATGTACCCAAGCTGATCGCCAGCGTAGAGCCAGACTCCGACCAGTACCGCAAGACCGAGGCCGCCCTGGTGCGCTACCTCGCGCTGGCAAAACAGCAGGTCGCTCAGCCTGCCGATCCATTGCCGCTGGTCAAGAAGCCGGTGCGTCTCGGCGATGCTTATCCTGCCTTGCCGCAGTTGCTGGCACGGCTGCAGTTGGAAGGCGATCTGTCTGCCGACGCAACCTCCACGGCAACGGTGCTGGATGAGCAACTCTCCGCCGGAATCCGCAGCTATCAACATCGCCACGGCATCGCGGTCGACGGACAACTCACCCCGCAAACCATCAAAAACATGAACGTGCCGCTCAACGAACGCGTCATCCAGTTGCAGGACTCGCTGGAGCGCTGGCGCTGGCTGCCCAACGAATATCTGAACGCACCGCTGATGGTGAACCTGCCGGAGTTTGTCCTGCACGTCTACGACGCCGATCATCAGCCAGCCTTCACCATGAAGGTCGTCGTGGGCAAAGTGCTCGGCGCACACCAGACGCCGGTCTTCGCGCAGATGATGAAGTACCTCGTCTTCCGCCCCTACTGGAACGTCCCCTACAGCATCGTCAAAAACGAGCTGATGCCGCACATCAATCGCAGCGGCCTCGGCTATCTCGCCAGCAAAAACTTTGAGGTCACCAACAGCAAAGGCGACATCCTCACCAGCTTCACGGCAAAGCAGTTGATGCAGGGCTCAGCGTTGGTACGTGAGCGGCCCGGCCCCAAAAACTCCCTCGGACTGGTCAAGCTGATGTTCCCCAACCAGTTCAGCATCTATCTTCACGGCACTCCCGCAACGCAGCTCTTCGACCGCACTCGCCGCGACTTCAGCCACGGCTGCATCCGCGTGCAGCAACCGGATCAACTCGCCGCATGGGTGCTGCGCGACCAACAGGACAAAGACGGCCAGACCTGGGATCTCGCCAAGGTACAGGCCGCCATGAACGACGGACCGAACAACCGCACGGTCCCGTTGAAGACCCCGATTCCCGTTGTCATCTTCTACGTCACCGGTCTGGTGGAAGATGACGGCCACGTCCACTTCTTCGACGATATCTACGGTTACGACGCTGACCTGCAGCAGGTGCTGGCCAAGGGTCCACCGTACCCGATGCAGCCCGCACCCGAAACCAAGCCCAGTGATGGCGACACGCTGTAGGGCAGGGAAGCATGCTCTCGCTGTGCGGCGGGCCAAGGCACGCCGGGGCGTAAGACCATTCCTGCCTGCGCGACACAGCCCCTCGGACCACGGCAAATCAAGCAGTTTCGATCAGATCATCGTCCCCGGCAATTGCCACTGGACAAACCTGCTGCCGGAGGAGCACTCTAACTCACAATTCGACGTTGACTTCGGTCTGGGTGGTGAGAGTACAGTGCAGCGTAGTTCAGCGGCCTGAATGATACTCTCCCACCCTTTTTCTTGTGTGCGTCTTGCTGCCCACGCCGTATCGACACCGCCGCATCACACCGCCGCATGAGCCAGTCTGCGCGCAAAGTCCAAAAATACCAACGCCGTCGGCGAGTAGCCGCTCGGGTCTGCCTGGGTAAACTCTCCAGTCAGCGGATCCATCTGCTGGCGAAACTCGCCGTGCCGCAGGATGTCCTCGCACCACTGCTGCATCAGGTGATTGAACTCCGCCTGCTTGCCATAGTGCGGCATCCAGCGGGGCGTCCGTAGCGCCGTCAGTGCCTGCGTGGCGCCGCCCCAGCTATTGC
>DAICZO010000304.1 GCA_027311125.1 Acidobacteriaceae bacterium | reverse complement strand
GGGTCTAGACAGACCCCGCCACTCACCTACAACAACTGGTTCATCGCCTCCATCAACTCATCCACCGTCTTCACTGGTGGCTGGCATCCCTTGCCGTTACACAACACCGCAAAGCTGCCCTCCGTCATCGGCAGATGCGGCAGCGTCTCCGCCAAAGCTGGCGGCAGCGAACCCAACTGATCCCGCCGCAACCGCACCACGCTCTTGTTCACCGCGTAACGAGCCAGCGCAACCGCCTCCAGCCGCCGCGCATCGGCATCGTCGCCAATCACGCACACCTGCACCGCACGCTGCACCATCCGCTGCAATGCCAACCCATAACTCGCCGCATACAAACCGAAATGCTCCACCACCCCCGCAAAGCACTCCATCGTCTCCTGCGCCTTCACCAGATAATCCGCGCGTCCATTCAGTGCTTCCAGCCGCATCAGCAGTGCCGCCGCCACAGGATTCCCCGCCGGCGTAGGCGAATCCTGCAAAGGCTTGCGGCGGGTCGTCAACGCACCCAGACGCACCTCGCCGTTCGCCGGTATCTCCGTATCCACAAACCCACAGCCTACCGTGTCGTAGAACCGTGCCAGCGTACTGGCCGCAATCGCCTCTGCCGTATGGTAGTAGCGGATCTCGCCCGTAACCTCCCAGGCATCCAGCGCGGCATGGCCCAGAAACACATAGTCGTCCAGTATCCCGGCCACGCGCGTGTGCTCCCCACCGCCCTCGCCGTACGCCACTACATGCATCACTCCCTGCTTCGCATCCCAGGCCGATGCCAGCACACGGTCCAAAGACTTCAGCGCAAACGCCTTCGCCCCCGGCATCTCCAGCACCCGCGCCGCCTCCAGGTACGCCGAGATGCACATCCCGTTCCACCCGACATAGATCGTCTTATCCACATACGGCGTCGGACGCTTCCGCCGCGCCGCATACAGCTTGGTCTTCGCCGAAGCCAGCAGCTCCTTGGCCGCCTCCAGGGTTACTCCGTTCGACCGGGCCACCCCCTGCAACGTCGTCCGCACGTGCAGTACATTCTTCGCCGGGTTGTGGTGCATGTCGCCAATCTCGCCCACGTCGTAGTACGCCCCGGCAATCGCCAACTCCTCCGGAGTCAGCACCGCCGCCGCTTCATACCGCGTCCACGTAAAGTAATCGCCGTCATCCTCCAGCGAGAAGTCCGCATCCTGCGACGCATAGAACCCACCCAACTCGCGATCGCTCAGGCACTCATCCATCCACTGCACAATCTCCCGCGCCACCCGGGCCATCTCCGGCTCCACCAGCGTCTGGTACGCATGGACGTAGTTCTTCAGCAGCTCGCTGTTGTCGTACGCCATCTTCTCAAAGTGCGGCACCACCCACTGGTCGTCCACGCTGTACCGGTGGAACCCTCCAGCCAGATGGTCGTAGATGCCGCCCTTGGCCATCTTCTCCAGCGTCACCTGCGCCGCGCGCTTGGCCGTATCCCCCACCACCGCCGCGCCCGCGCCAATCGACACTCGCGACGAAGCATCCAGCAACAGATCAATCGCGCCCGAGTGCGGAAACTTCGGCTGCGAGCCAAACCCACCCGTCCGCGCATCAAACTGCTTCAGCACGCCATCCACCAGCTTCGCCACCAACTCCGGCCCCGGGTTCCCGCTGCGCCCCATAAACGACTCGTTGTGTTCGATCGCCAGCATCACGCTGCCCGCCGACTCGTCCACCTCATGCCGCCGTTTGACAAACGCCTCAGCCATCGTCATCAGCACCCGCCTCAGCCCCGGACGCCCATGCCGATCATCCGGAGGAAAGTACGTCCCACCAAAATAAGGCTTTCCTTCCGGAGTCAAAAACGCCGTCAGCGGCCATCCCCCCTGCCCGCTGATTGACGATACCGCCGCCTGATATCGCGTATCCACATCCGGGCGCTCGTCCCGGTCCACCTTCACCGCAATAAAATGCTCATTAATCAGCCGTGCCGTCTCAGGATTCTCATAGCTCTCCCGATCCATCACATGGCACCAGTGACACCACACCGCGCCAATATCCAGTAGAATCGGCTTGTCCTCGCGCTGTGCCTTGGCAAACGCCTCTGCACCCCACTCCATCCACTCTACGGGTTGGTGCATGGCAGACCGCAGATAGGCGGAGGCAGCTCGCGCCAGCGAATTCCTGGTGGCACTGCTCGTCGTGTCGCTACTCATAGATCACTAGTTTATCCCGTCTCGTCCATCCAACGCGTCCCATTATCAAGCAATTACACCCAATCCAATGGGTTGTCTACTCCATACGCAGAAATGCCCGAGCCATAAGCCCGGGCATCTCCCTGCTGCCACACCTTACTGCTGTACCGGTGGCGGTGTCCCCGAAATCGGCTTCGGTGGTGCCGGAGCCTTCGGTGCCGTCAGCCCCGGAATCATCGGAGCCTGCTGCACCGTACCCGTTGCCGCCGCCGTCAGGCTGATGCTGTAACGATCCAGCGTGTTCGACAGCAACTGAACCAAAGCCGCGCGATCCTTGGCATACGCCGCCGTCGCTGCGATCAGGTTGTTGTCCGCCGTCGCCACGTTGCGTCCCTGCTGCAGCACCAGTGCCGTCGTCGAAGCACCCAACTTGTACTTCTTCTGTTCAGCATCCAGACTCTGCGCCGCAAAATCCCGCGCCGCCTGCGAAGCCTGCACCTGCGCACGGTCATTGGTCAACGCAAACTGCCCATTAATCACCTGGATGCGGATCTGCGTGTACAACTGCTGCAACCGCATCTGCGACTGCCGGTACTCCATCTGCGACCGCGCCTGGTCTGCCTGCGCCGTCCGATTGCGCAACGGAATCGTGATGTTCACGCCGATTCCCTTATCCGGCGACGAACTGTCGAACATGCTCCCAAACGTGCTGCCATAGCTGATCGGCGTCACTACGCCAGCCGCGCAAGGCTTGAACGAGCCAAAGCTGCCGCAGTTCAGGTTCGGGTTCTGTCCACCGCCCAATCCACTGCCGCCATAGAAGGCATACGCATCCACCGTCGGCAACAGACCGTTCTTCTCTGCCTTGATGGTGATCCGGTTGTTCTTCATATTCAGCACGGCCTGCTCAATCTGCGGATTGTTCGCGTAGGCCTCTTTCACCAGGTCCTCCACGTTCATATCCTCTTCCGGCAACCGATCCAGACCAACCCGGTCCGTCGGCACAATCGGAGCATTCGCCAGTTGTGGATCGTCCAGGTTCCGCGCAATCGCCTGCTTCATAATCAACTGCTGATACTCCAGGTTCGACTGCGACGACACCAGCGCCTGCTTGTCGGTCGCCACCGCGCTGTCCGAGTTCACCACATCCAGCGGAGCAAGCGTGCCAATCTCCAACTGCTTGCGGTTGTCCGCCGTCAACTGCGTCGACTGAGCCAGCGCCCGTTCCTTGGCCTGCTCATCCTCATACGCACTCACCAGCGCCCAGTAGATATTCTCCACCTGGTTCACCGTGTACAGCACCTGCTGCCGAAACGCCGAATCCGTAATACGCCGGTCATTCTTCGCTTGCAGAATAAAGCGTCCATTGATGCCCCAGCCAAAGCCCTGCAACAGGTGTTGCGTCGCCTGCGCCCGGAAGTTCGACTGCAACAGCGGACTGTAGTTGCTGAATACGTTGTTTGTTGTCTGACGCGAGTTATTGAACGTCACATTGAACAGTGTGCCCGTCAGAAATCCCTGTTGATACCCAAAGTTGAACGTCCCCGTGTTCTGGTTCAACGTGTTCGTACCGGTAAACAGCGTATTGGTCTGCTGCTGTGCCAGTGCTTCATATTGCACGTTGCCGGTCAGCACCGGATCCAACGCCTCCGGCAAAGGTCCGCCGCCGTTAGTGCTCAACACCAGCCCGGACAAACCCGCACCGCCGCCGCCCGCGCCGATCGACGTCGCACCCGGTCCGCCACCCGTCGTAATGGTCGTCGTCTGGCCGCCCAGCGTACCCGTCACCAGGCCCGTGGAAACACCACGCAGCGAGGACCCAGCCTTCGCCCGCAAAATATCCGTATCGGCAATATCCAGGTTGATCCGCGCAATCGCAATGTCGTAGTTATTCTCCAGCGCCAGCGCCACCGCGTCCGAAAGGCTCAGATAAATCTTCCCGTCACGCAGCAATGCGGCCAGACGCTCCGAGTTGCTCAAAGTCGGCAAAGGAACGTTCGTCGACGTGTAGGGCGCCAGCGGATTCGTAAAATGACTTTTCGGCTTCGAATAATCCACCGCGGTATCCCGCAGATACAGCGGTTCCGTCAACTTCGGCTCCGGAGCCTGCGGCAATCCCGTCTGGCTGGTCGAAGTATTCGTCACCGTCTGCGGTGCGGCAGGTGCCGTTGCATTCGTCTGCTGGGCAAATCCCGGCTGTGTGCTTACACTCATCAGCAACAACGCTATGCTCGCCGCCGCCTGCATATCTCTTAGTCTCACGATGCGCTCTCCAGCTCTTATCTTCTTGTTCTCGGCCTCTGTCCGATTGCGTGCAACAGATCAATCGACTCAGCCGTTTCCTCTTGTACTCCGTCATCGCCCTTCAACGGAGCCAAACGACATAATTAACTTGATACTGACTAGACGCACAGGCACACCGTAAGGACTCGAAAATAACAACATCGAACCTTCGGGGATGCCTCCGGTCAATCACTTAGAGCTGTAGTACGCACACCGCCCGTGCTTCGTTCCCACTCTTTTATCCTCAGGCTGCGATTGTGCCGATAGGGTTTAGCGTAACGACCATCTCCAGCCGCTACACCTGCGCGAGTAGCCAGCAGCCAAACAACCGCCCCTACCCCTGCCTCCGACCTCCATTCGTCCAGCGAATGCCTGCCAAAGTATACCAACCACACCACCCGGCCCGCGTTCTCCCTTCGCAACGCTGCCAATCCACACCGTCCGTGATACCGTCCAAAGCAGCCTCATGCCACTCTGGAAAGCAACCCTCGCCTACGACGGAACCTCCTTCAACGGCTGGCAGGTCCAGCCCAACCTGCCCACTGTCCAGGGCACTCTCGCCCACGCCATCCACCACGTCACCAGCGAGTCGGTCCTCCCGCAGGGCTCTGGCCGTACCGACACCGGCGTCCACGCCCTCGCCCAGGTCGCCTCCTTCTCGCTCTCCGTCCCCATCCCCGCCGCCAACCTCCACCGCGCCCTGAACCGCGCCCTGCCGCCTGCCATTCGCATCCTATCGGTCGAGCCAGCCTCCCCCGGCTTCCACGCCCGCCACAGCGCCATCGGCAAGACCTACGAGTACCGCATCTTCCCTTCGCGCCTCCTGCCCGACCCCGCTGACTCCGCCCCGCGCATCTGCTCCCCCATGCTCGCGCCCTACGTCTGGGACTGTCCCTTCCCGCTGGACCTCGCCTCACTCCAGCACGCAGCCACCCACATCCTCGGCACCCACGACTTCACCTCCTTCGCCGCCTCCGATCCTGACCTGGCCACTCGC
>DAICZO010000303.1 GCA_027311125.1 Acidobacteriaceae bacterium | reverse complement strand
GTGACTACTAGAGTCTTTTTCATCGTTTGCAAACCTATTCTGGCGAACCGCCGGAGGAGTTGGGTAGGTTGATGGAGGTGGATGTGCTGCCGGTCGAAGTAGGGGCGTCAAGGCCACCGCTCAGCGTGTAGTTCTGAAGGGCAACACCGCTTCTCCAGACTTCATGTAAGGCGGAGAGATAGCCTATCTGGAGTTGGAACAGTGTGCGTTGCGAGACGAGCACCTGGGGATAGGCCATCGCCATGTTGTTGTATTTGCCAAGGTATAGTTGATAAGCGCGTTGAGCCCTGGGTATCAACTCTGTCCGGTAGCGATCAGCGGTAAATCGAGCTGTTAAGTAAGACTGCGCGAGGGGCTCCGCAATCTGCCTCAATGACAGTTTCGTCCGCGTTACGTCCTGCCGAGCACGCTCCAACTCTGCTTGAGCAGAGGCCTTGTTGCCCTGATTGTGATTCCACAGCGGAAGATTGATGCCTGCACTGGCGAAGCTCTGGGGTCCAGCGGGCCTCACGGGATTGTCCGTGACGTGCTCGAAGTTGTATTGCTCCCCAGCCTTCAGTTGAAGATCGGGTATCGACTCTCGCTTGGCATCGCGTACCCGTGCTTCACTGACGGCGACCTCTTGCTGCATACGCTTGACCGTAGGGCTCGTCGCTACGATAGAGGCGACTTGTTGTTCGGCATCGAAGTCCGGAGGGCTATCGAGTGATCCGGCAAGCGGAGTGACGGTCAAGTCTTGTCTGCCGGATAGAGCCGCCAGTACGCGAAAGTTTTGAAGAAACTCCCGCTGCGCTGTCACGAAGTCAATCTTTGCCTGCTCCGCTTCCACTTCAGCCTGAAGAATGTCCGGCGAATCTGCCTGTCCCACATTCGCAAGCTGGTGGACTGTTTCTACCGCGTCCATCGCCAGTCCAACGAGACGTTGCCGTACAACGACCATCGCTTGGGAGGTGAGTGCGCTGTAAAAGGCCTGCGTAACGTCGTTGTGAACTCGGTAGGTCTGCTCTTCAACACCGATCTTATCGGACTGTTTTTGTTGGTTGTAGATATTGCGGCGTAAGCCAAGTTTTCCGCCCAGTACGACGGTTTGCTGAACATAGGCTCCTTGTTCTCCCCCGCCATAAGTGCCACCTCGAATCTGCTCGCCTTGATAACCGACACTGGGGTTGGGGTAAAGTCCTGCTTGTTGTGCCTGGGCTGCCGACCTCTTTACAAAAGCATTGGCCTGGGCCAGAGTCGGGTTCGTCTTATCCGAGAGCGCGAGAAAGTCCTCTAGCGTCATAGGTTGACGAGCAACCACGTCTTTAAGCAGGTCGGGAGCCGGGATGTTCTTGCCGGTCTTGCGGTTCGGGTTTTCTGGCTCCTGCAAGTTCAGCGTGTCATGGGTGATGGAAGCGTTCTGCGGGGTCGGCACCATCGGCTTGCTCATATCCATGCCTTGCATGTCTCCATGCTGACCCATGTCCATTCCGGGCATATCACCGTGTTGGCTCATGTCCATCCCCGGCATGGATTGA
>DAICZO010000302.1 GCA_027311125.1 Acidobacteriaceae bacterium | reverse complement strand
ATGCATAGAGGCGGCATAAGCGGCAAAGAGGAAACGCAAGCTAACGGACTGGCTGCCGAAATTCTGATGCCATACACTTTGATTCAACAGCTTATTCGTGAAGGAAATCGCACTCCAGAAGCTCTTGCACAACGACTCGGTGTATCTAAAGCCGCAATAGGGGTACGGCTCGGTATTCTCAATATCTAGTCGGCTAGTGCTTGATATTCAAAAACAGGAAGGTCAGCTTTTCAGCCGACCTTCCTGTTTTTTTTACCCGATATCTTCGGTCCAGTTTTCGAGGTAGGCCTTGAAGTCGGTCATGAACTTGCCCGCATCCGCGCCGTCGACGATGCGGTGATCGAAGCCCAGGGTGAAGCGCTGGATGGAGCGAATCGCAATCGACTCGTTACCATCCTTGTCGGTGATAACGGTGGCTTCCTTGTTGAGGCCGCCGATACCGAGGATGCCAACCTGCGGTTGCAGGATGATGGGCGTGCCGAACTGTTCGCCGAAGATGCCGGAGTTGGTCAGCGTGAACGTGCCACCGGCGACCTCATCGGGAACCAGCTTCTTGCCGCGTGCGCGCTCGGCCAGATCGACGATGGAGCGCGTGATGCCGAGGAAGTTCTTCTCCTCGGTCTGCTTGATGACCGGGACGATCAGGCCCCACTCCAACGCTACCGCGATACCGATGTTGATGTTCTTGTTGTAGAGGATGGAGTCGCCCTGCACAGCGGCGTTCACCACGGGATGCTTCTTGAGGGCAACGATGGCGGCCCGTGTGATGAACGGCATGTAGGTCAGCTTGACGCCGTTACGCTGCTCGTACTTGTTCTTTTCCTTCTCGCGTAGCTTGACGATGCGGGTCATGTCCACCTTGAAGACAGTGTGGACGTGCGGGCTGGTGCGCTTGGACTCGACCATGCGCTGCGCGATGATGGAGCGGATCTTGGTCATGGGAACCAGCTCGCCCGGTGCCGGGGTGGACACAGGTGCAGCAGGCTTGGTCGCAGCCGGAGCAGCGGCGGCAGGAGCAGCAGGAGCCGGAGCAGCAGCAGGCTTCGCGCCACCTTCCAGATGACCTACCAGATCGTCCTTGGTGATGCGGCCGGCAGCGCCGGTTCCCGCCACCTGGGTCAGATCGACGTTGTTGTCCTTCGCCATCTTGCGCACCAGCGGCGAGGAGCGAACCTTGTCGCCCTCGGCAGCAGAGGCAGCCGGAGCAGCGGCGGGTGTGGCAGCGGCAGCAACCGGTGCAGCAGCAGCAGGAGTGGCAGCAACCGGTGCAGCGGCGGCCGCGCCAGCAGCTCCGCCAATCACGGCGACCACCGTGTTGATGGTAACGGTGGAGCCTTCCGGCACCTTGATCTCAGACAGCACACCGGCGACCGGCGAGGGAATCTCGGCATCGACCTTGTCGGTCGAAATCTCGAAGATCGGCTCGTCGCGCTGGACGGTATCGCCCACCTTCTTCAGCCACTTGGTGATGGTACCTTCGGTGATCGACTCGCCCATCTGCGGCATCAAGACCTCAGTCCCGGGGCCTGCAGCGGCGGGGGCAGGGGCAGGTGTTGCTGCGGGCGCGGCAGCGGCAGCAGCGGCAGGTGCAGCGGCAGGCTCAGCCTTGGCCGCCGGAGCAGCAACCGCAGCCGTACCGCCTTCCGCAATGGTGCAGACTACGGTATTGATCTGGACCGTGGTGCCTTCGGCAATCTTGATCTCTTCCAGGGTTCCCGCGGCAGGCGAGGGAATCTCAGCGTCTACCTTATCGGTCGAGATCTCGAAGAGCGGTTCATCGCGCTGGACTGTGTCGCCGGGTTTCTTAAGCCACTTGGTGATAGTGCCTTCGGTGATGGATTCGCCCATCTGGGGCATAACTACTTCGGTCGGCATGAGGGTCCTTATCCTGGTTCTTGACAGTGAACGCGAAGCTACCGCGCAACTAAGGATTATAAGGTGGGCCGTGCAGAACTGGCATATTCAGCCCGATAATCGAAAGCTGGGTTAAGATCCGCTCAGATTGGACGCTACGGCTTCGGGGGAGGTTGCAGCAGGCGCCAGCAACTGCTCCAGCGACTCGCAGGCCAGCATCTGCCGCCCAAAGATGCGCCCAAAACAGCGCGCCACGGAGTTTACCGCCGCCGCCATGGTGGGGGCATGGGCCTCGTCGGCCTCCAGTTCCAGACTGGTTACCGCACGGTCGGTGATACCACAGGGCACAATCCAACCGAAGTCGCGCAGGTCGGTGGTGACGTTCAGCGCGAAGCCGTGGGACGTTACCCCTTGTGACACATGCACCCCGATGGCCGCGATCTTCTTCTCGGCGACGCTGCCGCCGGCCACGGTCCATACCCCGGTCAGCTTGCAGATGCGCTGCGCCGGCACGCCGAAGTCGCCACACACCCGGATCAACACCTCTTCCAGCAGCCGGACGTAGTCGACCGGCCCCAGGTGCGGCCCCTCTTTGCCGGGCAGATCGCCGCGCAGGTCGATGATGGGATAGCCCACCAGTTGGCCAGGGCCGTGGTAGGTCACATCGCCACCACGATTGATCTCGTGCAGCTCCACGCCGCGGCTGGCCAACAGCTCATCACTGGCCAGCACATTCTCGCGGTGCGAGTTG
>DAICZO010000299.1 GCA_027311125.1 Acidobacteriaceae bacterium | reverse complement strand
TATTTTTCGCAGGCGAAGCGGGCGTAACGCAGGAGCACTGGCAGAAGGCGCGGCAGGCTGGGGCGAGCGTGATTGACCTGACGTATGCGCTGGAGCGCGAGCGCGAGGTGTTGGTGCGGTCTCCGCTGGCGTGGAGTGCGATGGAGAAGGACGGGGCCGCGACGGGGTTGGCGGCGCAGCCTGATTTGCGGACTCCGGCGGTGGTGGCGGCGCATCCGGCGGCGGTGATGCTGGCGATGGTCGCGCTGCGTTTGCAGGAGACGCTGCCACTGGTGAGCGTGGCGGCAACGGTGATGGAGCCAGCCTCAGAGCATGGCCGTCTGGCGATGGATGAGATGCATCAGCAGACGGTGAATCTGCTGTCGTTCCAGACGCTGCCGAAGGAGCAGTACGATGCGCAGGTTGCGTTCAACCTGCTGCCTGCGCTGGGCGCTGCGGCGAAGGTGAATCTGGCGGAGACGGCGGGGCGGATACGGTCGCACTATGCGGCGCTGGGTGGTACGGTGCTGCCGAAGCTGGCGTTGCAGGTGGTGCAGGCTCCGGTGTTCCATGGGTATGTGGCTTCTGTGCTGGTGGAGTTTGGCCGGGGAGCGACGCTGGAGCAGGTGGAAGACGCGGTGTCATTTGAGCAGATTGATGTGGTGACGGGCGAGGCTGAGCCGCCGAGCAATGTGAGCGCGGCGGGGCAGGAAGACGTGATGGTTCGGGTGAGCCGGGACGAGAGCGATGGGGAGAGTTCGACGCGGTTCTGGTTGTGGCTGGCGGCCGACAATATGAAATTGTCGGCGCTGAATGCGATCTGGTGTGCGCTGGAGTTGCGCAAGCTGCGGCCTTCGGGGAAGGTGCAGTAGGGTTATTTCGCTGGCTTGCGGCCGGTGCCTTCGGTGAGTTCGATGTGGTGGTCGAGGGATGTGGGTGGGGGGAAGAGTTCGGTCAGGCCGGTGGGCCAGCGGACTTCGATTCCAGTGAGGGTGGTTTCGGCGCCTAGTCCGAAGTGCAGGCGCAGGTCGCTGGACGAATTGTAACTGGAACCGCTACGTACTTCATCGACCCAACGGCGTTTTGTGCCGATGACGGTTACATGTGCGCCGATGGCGTCGCGGTTGGAGGTGGTGCCGACGAGGTGCAGGCCGAGCCAGTGGTTCTGATTTTTTGCCTGGTTGACGAGCAGCATGGGGAGATCGCTGAGGTTGTTGACGACGGCTTCGAGGCGTCCGTCGTTGAAGAGGTCGGCGATGGCGAGGCCGCGGCTGGACTGGGGCTGGAGGAGTGCTGGGCCGGAGGATTTGCTGAGGTCGCTGAATTTTCCGTTGCCGAGGTTGTAGTAGAGGAAGCGCGGCTCGCGGTAGTTGGAGCCGAGTTTGGCGGAGTCGACTTCGGGGTAGACGTGACCGTTGACGACGAGCAGGTCGGGCCAGCCGTCGTTGTCGACGTCGGCGAACATGGCTCCCCAGCCGAGGTCTTCGGTGTTGATGGCGAGTCCGGCGATGTGGGTGTTGTCGGTGAAGGTGCCGTCGGCGTTGTTGTGGTAGAGGGTACTGGTGTCGTCGGAGAAGTTGGTTTTGAAGAGGTCGATGTGTCCGTCGCCGTCGTAGTCGGCTGCGGTGGAGCCCATGCCGGCCTGTTCGCGTCCGTCCTCGTTGAAGGCGACGCCGGAGTCTGCGCCGGTATCGGTGAAGGTGCCGTAGTGGTTGTTGCGGTAGAGGATGGCGGGGGTGGAGTCGCAGGCGACGTAGAGGTCGGGCCAGCCGTCTTCGTTGTAGTCGAGGGTGGTGATGGAGAAGCAGTAGTGGGCGGCGGTTTTCTGGAATCCGCTGGGTATGCTGACGTCCTGAAAGGTGACGGGTGCGTTGGGGGAGGCGCTGCCGAGGTTGTGGTAGAGGATGTTGGGGGAGTGGTCGAGGCCGCGGGGGCCGCACATGACGGGGACACCTTTCCAGATGCAGCCTGCCATCTGTCCGGGTGCGGGGGTGTGGTTGAGGTCGAAGTGGACGTAGTTGGCGATGGCGAGGTCGAGTTTGCCGTCGCGGTCGTAGTCGATGAAGGCGCAGCCGGTGCCCCACTCGCTGCCGGTACCGGCGACACCGGCTTGTTGGGCGACTTCCTGGAAGGTGCCGTTGCCTTGATTGTGGAAGAGGCGTCCTTTGCCGTAGCCGGTGACGTAAATGTCCTCGAAGCCGTCGTTGTCGTAGTCTCCGACGCAGGCGCCCTGACCCCAGCCGGTGGAGACGAGTCCGGCTTTGACTGTGACGTCGGTGAAGGTGCCGTCG
>DAICZO010000296.1 GCA_027311125.1 Acidobacteriaceae bacterium | reverse complement strand
GCCTTCGCCACATCTGCCAGTCGCGTCCGCTCCCCCGTATCCGCATGCTCCTTCATATACTCCGTCCCTGCTGCAATCGCGCCAGCCTGCGGATCAGCCTTCGCCACCGTCCGGTCCGGCTCACACCGCAGACACGCTCGGTAACCCGCCGCCTCCGCCAACGCTGCCGTTGGGAAAAACGTCACATTCTTCCGCGCAGGCCGACGGCTGGGGCAACTTGGCTTGCAGTAAACCTTCGTCGACTTCACTGCATAGAAAAACTGCCCATCCGCACGCGCATCCCGCTCCAGCACCTGCTGCCACTGCTTGCCCGGAAAGTAAGAGGGAACTGCCGCTTTAGAAGAACGCATCGTAGCCTTGCTGGAACTCATAGTCAGGATTGCCGCATTCGTAGAGGTTGGTACAGAATGAATCGCCATACCCAGTATCGTCTTACTTCCCGCCCAACGCCACACTCCGCAATGTTCACCCAAACTCCGCATCGCCCAATCCGCCGCCACCACGCCAAATTGCCGCTCAATTTATGACGATTGCAGTTACCGTCCGTATGCTATCCTTCGCCTGTGTCAGCCCCCGGCGCATCCCGAAACCCCGACAATCCCCGTCACTCCCTGCTCGTTCGCATCACGCACTGGGTCACGGTGATCTCCTTCTTTGCCCTACTCCTTAGCGGTGCGGAGATCGTCATCTCTCACCCCCGCTTCTACTGGGGCGAGGTCGGCAATGTCATGACCCATCCACTCTTCACCCTGCCCATCCACGCCTCCAGATCATCCGTCCCCACCGCATACTCATTCCTTATGCCCGACCAGAATGGCTGGAGCCGCTACCTCCACTTTCAGTTCGCCTGGGTCGTGGTCATCACGGGTCTCATCTACATCCTTGCCAGCCTCTGGAACGGCCATCTTCGTCACCGCCTGCTGCCCGCTCCCGCCGAGAGATCCTGGCGCGCATACTGGGCCGTCATCGCCCGCTATCTCCACCGCACGCCGTCGGACCCAACCGAAGCCACCTCTTACAACGTCGTCCAGAGAACGGCCTACCTCACGGTCATCTTCGTCCTGTTCCCGCTGATCATCTGGACCGGGCTCGCCATGTCTCCCGCCTTTACCTCGGCACTTCCGCTCGCCGTCACCGCACTCGGCGGCAGGCAATCCGCCCGCACCCTGCACTTCTTCGTCACCGGATCCCTGCTTCTCTTTCTCGTCGTACACGTAACCATGGTTGTTCTTGCAGGCTTCAAGAGTCGTATGCAGGGTATGGTCACCGGTCGAACCGCCAATCAGGAGGAACGCCCATGAAGCCGATCTCCCGCCGCAAGCTCTTGACCAGCGGACTCGCCGCCACCGCAGGTCTGGCCGGACTGGCCACCGCTGACCTGCTCGCCCAGCGTTACGGACTCATCCCACCCGACCACGGTGGCATCTACGGCCCAGGAGAAACCCTCACCTACGCCGCCCAGCGACTCCTCACCCGACACTCCCTCGCCCGCGAATTTCCGCGCAGCATGATCTCGAAGGAGCCCTTCGCCAACCCAGCCGTGCCACCCAAAGACCTCCTCCAAAGCCTTCCCGCCAACAACATCGGGAACTGGCCCCTGGCAATCGACGGAATGGTAGCCCGCCCCACCTCGCTCTCGCTCTCTGACCTCAAAAGCCTTCCCATGCGCAGCCAGACCACCGAAGTCGCGTGCGAAGAAGGATGGTCCTACATCGCCCAGTGGATCGGAACCCCGCTGATCGATGTGCTCCAGGCCGTCGGTCTGCACCCGCAGGCGCGTTACGTCGTCTACTTCTCCGCCGATAAGGAATGGTGGGACAGCATCGACATGGCCGACGCCCTCCACCCCCAGACCCTCCTCACCTGGGGAATGAACGATGGCGATCTACCCGTCTCCTTCGGCGGTCCGCTCCGCATGCGGGTGCCCCGTCAACTCGGATACAAAAGTGTCAAATACATCACCCGACTTACCGTTACCGACTCACTCAAAGGCTTTGGCAAAGGCCTCGGCTCATCGGAACCGGAGTTCGGCTACGCGTGGTACGCCGGTATCTAAGCCAGTCTCTGCCAACAGCACCTTTGAACCATCAGTCCCCACCCTGCCCCGCAGCCATATGCCAAGGGTCATAACTTCCCACATGCCACACATGTCCCTCAGGATCGCTGCAGGAGAAAGCCTTTCCGCCGTACTCCTTCACTTCCAGATCAAGCAGCATCTTCGCCCCTGCGGCTTTTGCCTTCGCATAAACTGCATCGCAATCCGACACAATTAAATAAGGCGTCTGCGTCTCCGCTCCGCCGATCTCATCCGGCTGCTTCACCA
>DAICZO010000282.1 GCA_027311125.1 Acidobacteriaceae bacterium | reverse complement strand
GAAGTAGAAGAACGCGCCGCTGAAGGTGGTCTCCGGAAAGGGATTGAAGGCGATGCTGGCGAGGGCGCGCATCTGGGAAGAGTGGGGCGCGGTGCGGGCATCCAGGGAGAAGGTACTGACTTCGCCGTCCTTGCGATTTAGATTCCAACCGGCGGGAATCTGGAAGGAGATGCCAAGGCGGGAGTCGTGGAAGCTGGTTGCGGGTGGCGTCGCGGGGTTGACCGGTGTGTTGGGCGGCGTCTGGCCAAGCAGGGTGCTCGCGGCAGTGCCGAGTAGAACAACAGTTGCGAAAAGGCGGGTTGTGAAGGTCATGCGCATGTTCCTTCGTTCAGTTTAGCTAAGTCTCAGCCAAGCATGGACCCGGCGGAACGTCAGAGGCGCAGACGTGGGTTCGCAATCGTATATGCGATGTCGGTGAGCAGATTGACCATGACATAGGTAAGGCCGACGGCGAGAATGCAGCCCTGAACCAGCGCGTAGTCGCGATTGGAGATGGCAGACAGGGTGAGTCGTCCAATGCCAGGCCAGCTGAAGATGGTCTCGGTAACGATGGCCCCGGCCAGCAATGAGCCAAACTGCAGGCCGATGACGGTGAGGACCGGGATCAGGGCGTTACGCAGCGCATGGCGGTAGACGACCTGCTGCTCGGTGAGACCTTTGGCGCGGGCGGTGCGGATGTAGTCCTGGCTGAGTTCCTCCAGCATGGCGGTGCGCACCATACGCGTGAGGATGGCCGCCAGCGAAAGGCCAAGGGTTACCGCCGGCAGGATCAGGTGGCGGAGGAAGTCCAGCGTGCCTCCGTTGCCGGCGGTGGAGACCGGTAGCCAGCCCAGCCGGATGGAGAAGACGAGGATCAGGATGGGCCCGAGAGCGAAGTTCGGAAAAGAGAGACCGAGTAGCGACACGACGCCCAAACTACGGTCAGGCCAACGGTCGCGATGGAGTGCCGAGAGCACGCCCGCCGGGACTGCCGCAGCGATACCGATGAGCAGCGCGGCCAGGGTTAGCGCGAGGGTGTAGGGGTAGCGCTGAGCCACCAGATGAAGCACGGAGTCGTGCATGCGGAGCGACTGTCCCAGGTCAGCATGCAGGATGCCCTGGACGTAGTGCCCGAACTGGAGGCTCAACGGCGCATCCAGCCCATAGGCATGGCGCAGCGCGTCCACGTCGGCAGCGCTGGCGCCTTCGCCGAGCATCTGCACGATGGGGTCGCCGGGAACGAGATGGATGAGCAGAAAGACAACCGAGACAACCACCGCCAGGACGGGCAGAGTGAGCAGGACGCGTCGAACGGGTCTCCACAGGGCGCCAGAGGTCATAGGGCCGATTCGCCTCTACTGTCGGGCTTGGGCACGGCAGACTGGGTAGCGATCGCTGCAGGAGCCACGGTGGCGACGTTGACGCGGCTGATGCGGTGGCCGGTCATCTCTGCAATGGTAAAGCGACGACTATCGTGCTCTACGAATTCGCCGACGTGGGGAATGTGTCCGAGCGAGAGCAGCAGGAAGCCAGCCAGAGTTTCAACGCCGACTTCGCGGGGGAAGGTCCATTGGAGTTGTGTGGTCAGGTCACGCAGCGAGGTGGTTCCGTCCAGCGACATGATGCCAGCGGTGGAGACCATGGTGGTCCTGCTGGCGACGTCGAACTCATCTTCCAGTTCGCCTACGATCTGCTCGAGCGCATCTTCGGCGGTGACGATGCCGACGGTTGAGCCAAACTCGTCGACGACGATGGCGATCTGGCGACGGCGATCCTGAAACTCCTGCAGAAGCTCGACTGCAAGCTTGGTCTCGGGAACCACGATCAGATCGCGCATGACCTGACGGAGGGTGAGGCCTGACTCTCCCTTGCCACCGAGGGCGAGCGCGACGCTGCGAAAGTGCATCAGGCGGGAGATGTCCTTGGAGTAGACGACGCCGATGATGTTTTCCGCTCCACCAGCGGGATCGTAGACGGGGATGCGGGAGTGCTGCTCTTCGACGATGCGGGCGCTGGCGCGCTCGATGGGCATGTCGGCCGGCAGCGAGAAGATACGCGCACGGGGGGTAAGGATCTCGCGGACAGTGACATGGTTAAGCTCAATGGCGCGATGAATGATCTCTTCCTGGAAGACGGGGAGCAGCCCCATACGGCGGGTGGCGGTGGCGATGAGCTTGAGTTCCTCCGGGGAGTGAACCGCACCTTCGCCGCGAAGGGGTGCGCGGAAGCCTCGCAGAACCAGGGTTGCGGAGCCGTTCATCACCTTGACGGCCGGGCGGGTGATGCGGATGAAGACGTCCATGGGGCCGGCTACGGCGAGGGCGATGCGCTCGGCACGCTGCAGCGCGAGGGATTTGGGGACCAGCTCGCCCAAAAGCACCTCAAAGTATGTGATCAGTGCAAAGGCCAGCACGACGGCTGCGGTGTGGGCGTAGAGCAACGCATGCAGCGGCATGACCGGAAACCAGCCCGAGGCCAGATGCAGCAGAATATCCGCGATGGCTGGCTCGCCCACCCAGCCCAGCGCGAGGCTGGCGAGGGTCACACCAAACTGCACGGCCGGTAGAAACTCGTCGATGGAGTGCTTGAGTTGCAGCGCGGTGCGTGCGCCGGGCCGGCCCAGCGCGATCAGTTGCTGGATACGTGTTTCGCGCACGCTGACCAGGGCGAACTCCGCGGCGACGAAGAAGCTGGTGGCAAGGATGAAAAAGGCCACCATCAACACGCGGAAGAGCATCCACTCAAGCATTTACGCAGTGTAGTGCAGACGAGGGCCTAAGGACACCACGAAGCGCTGCGAGAAGGAGTGTGGTCAGTCCAGTCGTGGTTGAAGGCAGGTGAAATTGGTCTGGCGGATTGAGTGAAACGCCTGCACCAGAGCGGGAAGATGGTTGCTTCTTCCTCATCTGTCCGGGCCAGCAAAACGCTGCAGAAAGAGCAATGCCCGATGCAGACGAGCATCGGGCATTGCGGACTTGATTGCATCCTGACGGGTGATGTTATGCGATCACTTTGAGGACGGACTTATCGATGGTGTCCTTGGGGACGAAGCCGACGATCTGCTCGGCGACCTTGCCATCCTTGAAGATAAGCAGCGCAGGGATACCGCGGATGCCATAGCGCATCGGGGTTGCGGTGTTGGAGTCGACGTCCATCTTCATCACTTTGAGTTTGCCGTTGTAGGCGGTGGCGACTTCGTCGACGACCGGCGCGAGCGCACGGCAAGGACCACACCAGGCGGCCCAGAAATCTACGAGAACGGGTTGATCGGACTGCAGAACCTCTTTTTCAAAGGACGCGTCATTCACTTCGGTGACGAACTGACCTGCCATGTACTTCCCTCCGGTTGTGTTGCCCTGAGTCTAGCTTGGTGCAACACTGACTACCTCATCATAGATGCTAAGTTGCTGCTGTAGTTTCAAGAGTTGGGGCGAATGTGGCTATGGCGCAAAAAAGCAAACGCCCGGACCTCTATGCAGAGGTCAACGGGCGGCGTAGCAGCCCTCCCCAGAACTGCTTACATGGCCTAACTTACGAAGAGTTGGAGCAAAGGTAAAGAAATCTTCAGTAACGTACGCCTCTGTTACCGTATTGCTCAACCAGCAACGGCACCATTGACGGTAACTCCATGAGCAATCGTCGTTTGCAGAATCTCCACTTGTGGATCGCTGGCGGCATGGCGTATCGCATTGACCAGACTTTCGGTGTCCGCTGCGGCATCCGTAATCAACAATATGGATGGTCCTGCGCCACTGAGGGCGACCCCGTAGACGCCGGGGTGGTCTACCAGCGGCAGCAGACGCGGGAGCAGTGGGCAGGCCTGTTTGCGATAGGGCTGGTGGAGACGGTCGGCCATGGCGGTGTGGAGGAGTTCGGGCCGGTTCTGGGCGAAGGCTGCGACCAGCAGGGCGGCGTTCTGGATGTTGGTGACGGCGTCGGCGCGGGTGTAAGTGGGGGGCAGCAGGGCGCGAGCCTTGGCGGTAGCCAGGCTGGCGGAGGGCAGCGCAAGCATCAGGTTCCAGTTGAGGTCCATGCCGCAGGTTGCTGTTTCCACGACACTTCCACTCATGGAAGAGATGGTCATTCCGCCCCGCCAGCAGGCAGCAACGTTGTCGGGATGGCCTTCGCGGCGGCAGGCTTCGGTGAGGATTTGATCGCCGGACCAGCCGAGGTTGCCAAAGTGATTGGCGAGCAAAACACCGGCCAAGAGGGCCGATGCGCTGGAGCCACAGCCCATTCCCAGGGGAATTTCGTTGTGCAGGATGAGGTGAATTGGCTGGATAGGCTGGTTGGATTGCTGGAGAATGTTGCGGTAGGTGGAAAAGACGAGGTTGCGGTCGAGCCGGGCGCAGAGGTCGGCGTTACGCCCGGTGGCCTGGATGGAAAACTCCGGGGCGGCGACGGCGTCGATGGTGAGGTGTAGCGCCATGGCGAGGCCGAGGGTGTCGAACCCTGGGCCGAGGTTGGCGGAGGTGGCAGGCAGGCTGAGGTGCAGCGGCGCAAAGGTGCTCATGCGGGGAGGACGGAGCTGCTGATTTTCATGTGGGTCTCGAGGGTGCGGAGGACGATGTCGGAGTCAGCCTCTAGGACCACGGGCGGCTTGCGCAGGAGGGTATGCTGGGCCTGCTGGAGGGGGGTGGCCCCGGCGACTTCCTCCTGGGTGAGCAGTTCGTTGCGGTGGTAGTCGATGGTGTACTGGGAGTCCTTGAGGGTGTGGCCGGTGAGGACGAGGACGACGCGCTCTTCGCGGGTGATTTTGCCCTGGGCGACGAGCTTTTTGAGACCGGCGAAGGTGACGGCCGAGGCCGGTTCGCAGCCTACGCCTTCGGCTCCGATCTCAGCCTTGGCGAGGGCGATCTCCTGCTCGGTGACCTGCTCGCACCAGCCGCCGGTGGCGTTGAGGGTGCGCAGGGCCTTGCGCCAGGAGGCGGGGTTGCCGATGCGGATGGCGGTGGCGCGAGTGTTGGCCTTGACGGGGATGAGTTGCTTGCCGCCGTTCTCCTGCAGGGAGCGGTAGAGCGGGTTAGCGCCTTCGGCCTGGATGATGCTGATCCTGGGGACGCGCGGGATGAGGCCGAGGTGGTGCATCTCGCTGAAGCCTTTGCCGAGGGCGGCGCCGTTGGCGAGGTTGCCGCCGGGGACGATGACGTGCTCGGGAACCTGCCACTCGAGTTGTTCGAGCATCTCGAAGGCGGGGGTCTTCTGGCCTTCGAGGCGGTAGGGATTGACGGAGTTAAGCAGGAAGATGGGAAAGCGGGTGACGAGGTCGGTAAGGACGCGGACGCAGCCGTCGAAGTCGGTTTTGAGCTGGATGGTGAGCGCGCCGTAGTCCATGGACTGGGAGAGCTTGCCCCAGGCGATCTTGCCCTCGGGGATGAAGACGATGCTGCGCAGGCCACCGCGGGCGGCGTAGGCGGCCATGGCGGCGGAGGTGTTGCCGGTGGAGGCGCAGGCGACCCACTCAAAGCCGCGCTGGGCGGCGACGGAGAGGGCGGCGGTCATGCCGGTGTCCTTGAAGGAGCCGGTGGGGTTCATGCCCTGATGCTTGGCGAGCAGCCAGTCGATTCCGGCGATTTTGGCGCAGCGCGGCATTTGGTAGAGGGGGGTGTTGCCCTCGCGCAGGGTGACGACGTTTTCGTTTTTGACGATGGGGAAGAGATCGCGAAAGCGCCAGACGCCGGACTGGTCGATGGGCAGGGTGGATGTGCGGCGCTCCTGCCAGAGCCAGCGCAGGGCACTGGGATTGGGCAGGTTGCTGCCGGAGGCCACATCGGCGGAGGTGGGCAGGGGCGACCAGGGATAGATGACGTCGTACAAACCGTTGCAATCGGGGCAGCGGAAGATACTATTAACGGCAGTGCCAGCTATCCTGGCGCCACATTCTGTGCATCGGAGTTGATGTGTCTCTTCGCTCATTCGTCCCTATAGCCTACCGTAAAGCGTTGCGGAGCCCCAAGCGGGCTTCCGCTGTGATGACTTTGCTGGTGTTGGTATGCGGGGGGTTCGGGATGGTTGCGGCGGCGGCACAGGGTAACCAGAAGCCTGCACAGACGGTGCTGCTGGTCGCGGCGGCAGCGGATCTGCAGCCGGTATTGCCTGCACTGGCAGATGCCTATGAAAAGGCCACCGGGGTGAAGGTGCTGGCCAGCTTCGGCTCGTCCGGGAATTTGACGACGCAGATTTTGAACGGTGAGCCGGTGGATCTGTTTCTAGGGGCGGACTTTGTGTTTCCAGAGAAGCTGGTGGCAGCGGGATTGGCGGATACGTCCAGTCCGGTGCCGTATGCACGGGGTCGACTGGTGGTGTGGACGCGGAACGATACGCCGTTCCACCCGCTGAGCGTTGAGTCGCTGGTGGACCCACGGGTGAAGACGATTGCGATTGCCGACGAACTGCA